>NZ_JBVJMN010000060.1:0-53038 GCF_055584185.1 Streptomyces sp. NPDC104202
GGGTGAGCCGGTGGATCAGGCGTCTGAGTTCGGGAAGGCTCAGCGGGACGAGGTTGGGAAGTGACGGAAAGTGACTGTTTGCTTATCGTGACGGAAGGCGTACGGAATGAAGGAGGATCAGTCCCCACTCCTCAGGACATCAGCCATGTAGTCGCGCCATATACGTGTCGGAAATGACGAACCACGAATCTCCTTTCGACCGCCGGTACCTGATATCGACTCAAATTTTCGATTCTTGATTGATTCATCGTCCGCGAATCGAAACATGTCGACTGCGGTTGCCAGACGTGAGGTATAGCCCACAAACCAGGCCGCTCTGTCGTCTTCGGTCGTGCCGGTCTTGCCGGCTACGTCCTGGCCGCTGAGCCGAGCGCTCCTTCCCGTTCCCTTCTCGACAACGTCTTTGAGGATGTCGGTAACGCAACTGGCGACATCCTTGGAGAACGCCCTCTTCACAGTGGATTTATGTTGATAAACCACCCTGCCCTCCTGCAGCACCTTGGTGACGGAGAAAGGCGTGTTGCGCAGACCTCCATTGGCGAAAGTGGAGAAAGCGCCTGCCATGCGAATGGCGCTTGGCGAGGAGATACCGAGCGAGAACGTCGGCACGTCGTCCTCGCTCAGGGAAGACGCCAAAAGCCCCGCGTCTACGGCCGCACGCCGCACGCGTTCAAGACCGACGTCCATGCCAAGTTGCACGTATGGCGCGTTCACGGAAAGCGTCATAGCCTCACGAAGCGAAATCTTCGCGTAGCTCATTCCGTCATCGTTTCCTTGGAACCATGCTCTGCCGTCCCGATCACGCCAGGTCGTGCCGTTGAAATTCTTTATCTCTAGTTTATTCAGACCCTTGTAGAAGGTTTTTTCGGGGTTGAGGGCTTTGCGTGTGTGTGCTCCCTGGTTTGGCACCTGCATCCTGTCACGTACTCCGTCACGCATAGCGGCGGACAGGACAAAAGGCATGAAGGCCGATCCCACGCGGGCACCGGTCCTGTCAGCGTTGTTGGTGAAGTGCTTGGTGGCATCTACACCGCCATAGATCGCGACGATCGCACCTGTTCTCACGTCCACCGAGGCACCGCCGAACTGCACATCGGTGTCCGTTCTCGGGCGCTCACCAGGTCGGATATTTTCGGCGTAGACTTTCTGAATGGCCTTCTCGAGTGACCGGACTTTTCTTTTGTCGAAGGTTGTGTGTATTTCGAATCCGCCCTCAGAGAATCGGCGGGCGTCGATGCCGCGACCTTCTCCATCGAGGATGGAGTTTTTCGCAGTCTGCACCAGGTAGCCGATCTGAGCGTTCATCAGGGTTTTCTGAGGGCGACCCCGGAAATGTGGAAGCACGGTGTATCGGGCGCGCTCGCCGGCCGGTAGATTTCCGTCTCTCACCATTTCATCGAGAATCCAGTTCCACCGGCTGGTAACACGATCGAGGTTCTTCTTGGGCGTAGCGCCAGAATCGAGCTCCGGGTAGCCAGCTGGGTCGTAGTACGTCGGTCCTTTCAGGATCGCAGCCAGGAGAGCGGACTCGCCTACGTCGAGTTTCCACACGTCTTTTCCGAAGTATGCGCGAGCAGCCGCCTGGATTCCGTAGGCCCCACGCCCGTAGTACGCCGTGTTCAGATAACCGGCCATTACATCGGACTTCTCCAACTCGTTACCGACCTTGATCGATATCAACACTTCCTGAAATTTTCGACTGAGGCTCTGCGACTGGTCATTGAGTCTGTTGTTTTTGACATACTGCTGGGTTATGGTCGAACCGCTTTGGGTGTTACCGCCCAATGCCATGTTCAACATGGCGCGGCCGATGCCAATAGGATCGATCCCGGAGTCGCTCCAGAAGGACTTGTTCTCGGCTGCCACCACCGCGTTTTGAATAGATCTTGGTATTTGGTCAATTGTCACTATCTGACGATTGACTGTATCTCCGGTGGTAGTCATCACGGAGCCGTCAGACCAGTAGAAGACGTTACTCTGCCGCCTCGCGTGGGAATTTTCATCTGGAATGTCCACGACAAAATAGCCGATGGCGACCGCGCCGCTCAGGAAGCCAATGAAGACCAGGAACAATAGGACGACTAGCCTCCATGACGGCACCCGACGCCGCCGGCCGCGCCTGTTAGTGCGTCGAGGGACGGTGGCCTCCCTTCTGTCGCGTGGTCGCTGCGGCTGTATACGGCGGTGCTTGCTCAACGAACACACTCCCTTTCCAGGCTCGTACGCGTCGATCTAGCGAGCTGGAACGCTTTCGTGGTGGCGAGCCTGGGGTTGCGAAAAGGGACAGCCCCGTGGTTCCCAATTCGATCAGCCGGCCCTGGACGCCGAAAGCATTCATGGGCGGGTTCCTTCGACTATCGCGGCAAAGACGCGAAGCGAGGAGGTGCCCGGAGCGAAGTATCCATCGTGGCCTTGGGCATCATCAGCGGGAATCTGCCGGGACCCGAAGTCAGGGTCGGTGGGGTCAGGACCGTGCCCGAAATCTCCGAGCATCATGTTGGGAACCCAGTCGATCCAGTCAGTAGGGGCCTTCGCGGCCCAGACTCGGGCAGAGGTCTTCAGTGCGGCGACGTTCTCTGCACGCATGCCGGGTGAGCCGAGGACGACCAAGTCTTTGGCTTTGAGCTCCGGGGCAGCCAGGCCGCAGACCACCGAGCCGTAGCTGTGGCAGAAGACCGAGGGCATGGCGGCGCCGACGGCCGCGAGACCGTCAACGAACCGAACGAGCCTGTCTGCCCCTGCCTCCGCTCGTCGTCCGGTGGCCGCGGCGAGGCCTACGCCGACGGGGGTGGTGTATCCGGCCCAGGCGATCACCGCGGTCCGCTCGCCGGCCTCGGCGTACAGGGCTCGCGCCATGTCCGTAAGACGCCGAGTGTGCCCTGCGTCCACATCCGAGCCGGGCACGATCACGGCCACATGATCGGCCTGCGCAAGGTTTCCGTAAATCAGGGCAACCTGCCCCCGGCCCCTGGGGTCCCAGGCGAGAACCCGTGCCCCTTCGAACCGGCCTCTGGTGGCGGGAGCGTTGGCAAGGTACCGGAGCTCCAGAGGTGCGCCGTCCAGGTTTCCGACCACGTTTGGATGGGCCCGTGCCAGAGCCCGTTGCTCTACCGGGGAGAGCCCGGAGAAAAAGCGCGCGATCGCGGCAGGGTCCGTTGTTTCCGGATATGGCGACGCTTCGGCCCGCGATACCGCCAGACTGAGCGGTTTCAGGGCCAGGTCCTCCATGCCGTCATCTGCAGCCCCTCCTGACGTCCCGCAGCTCACTGCGGTCATCAGCGCAGCTGTGACCAGAATGGTCGGGATTCGAAACTGCTCCTTCGGCTCCCGAGGTGTACGTCCCTCCGCCTGGAAATCTTCCGGGGGTATCGGCTTTCGGGTCAGGACAGGGACTCGATCCGGACGAGACGGACTCACGGCCTCCCCGCCGAGGACATCAAAGCCGACTGGAGATTCTGCAGCCTTGTACGGCCAATGCGGAGAAAGATCTTCCCTTCTGGGCCACTAAAAAGGAGATCTCCTTTTCGACAGATGACTACAGGGAATCCCTTCCCTCTCGATTCGGTATAGCCGAAATTTTTGTAATCCTGAAAAAAAGTCACCTGGTCGAGATCCGACGACGTGAAACCGTCGGGGAGTACGATGAGGATCGGAGGATTTTCCGTGAACTCGGAAGCTTTCAGAGTGTGGAGCTTACTCTGTATGGCAGATTTCACCTGATGCGGATAGTTGGCACTTTCCAGGAAAAAAGTCTCGTGGGAATAGAGTCGCCTGTTGAGACTCGAGGAAAAATCCCTGGGCGGCATGACATGCACGGGCAGCAGGGGGATTCCGTCATGCGGGGAATGGAGGATTACATCGGCTTCGTAGACGCTGATAGAGTTGTTCTTCCACTGAATCGCCCGGCACAGAGAGATCGAACTCGCATAGTTACGGATGGAGCCGATGCCCAGGCGTCCCTCCGACTCCCCCAATCCGACACCGGAGAGCGACCGGCGCGGAAAATCGAAGAGCTGGCGTGTTCGCTGCGGATGGATGAGACCCGTAATTACATCGGTTATCGCGAGCCCGCGATCAAGTGATTCCGGCAGTCGATTAGCCGGGGAGTACCTCTCGAGCGGAGGGGGTATGATTTCACTGGCCTTCCTGAATCCGGTATCAGTGATCCCCCAGACTATCTCTCTGCGACCGGCAACCTTCGTCTTCGTTACCATTCCTGCGCGCTCGAGACCGTTGAGAACCCTCGTAAAGCTGCTGTTAGGGATGTGCCTTCCATTTTCATCCCTGCGTAGCCTCATGCAAGGCCGGTTGATCTCCTCCAACTGTCGGGCAGTGGCTACTTTGACGGTTGCCAAAGTTCCAACGATTCCATCACGGATCAATTCGTTTCGCACCATTCCCAGGCTTTCCTTGCGTGTTAGGTGTCCATGAAAAATGCCTTGTTGGGGCTTGATGCGAACCAGGCTACGTAGCTTCTATAGATTTTCAAGTATTTTCTTCACTTGTGCGGAAATATCCTCCTGTGGTCCCACTCAGTGGCAGGCCATGGTCCTGAGGGAGGATCAGCGGAGTGCTCCGAGCCGTCTTCGTGAGGAAATTTCTGGAAGAGCTGCTTCTTGCCGAAGCGTCCGGCAGAAGCACGTCTTCATGACCCCTCGGCTGCGCGTGATAGCAGTTGAACTGCCGTTCGTGCTGCGGCTGTCCGCAATGATGCAGTGCCGTCGAGAAGTGCGATGACCTGAACGTTCACGCCATGCCGGCGGTGGTCATCGAGTAGTCCGGCTCGTCCATGCGAACCCGGTCGATGGGGCCAGACTGCTGTGGACCATGACGTGCTCGTCTTCACCTAAGGGTGCAGATCTGGCATTTAGTCTCAATCGGATAGGGGATTTAGTCTCATTCGAACGGGACCTTTGCCCCCGGTATCGACCTGAACAGCGGACGTAGCTTCGTTCATGGTCACTCTGCCCTCGTCGTCGCTCGGCTGAAGGGCCACTACCGAGAAGCAAATTGGTCTGGAGGATTACGCTTTGAAAGAACACCAGACCCGGGAAGGACTCAGCGGCATTGCCTCCGACGCGTTAATCAAGGCTGGTGGTTTCTTCACCAACGCCGAGATCTCGGAGGACGTGCGGACGGTGACCCGCACCAGCAGGCGCGTAGGCGAGGCGTTCTACCGAGACCGCCGGAGCCAGGACAAGATCGTGTACTCAACGCATGGCGTGAACTGCACCGGGTCGCAGCGGACGCGGACGAACGCGGCGTCATCGAGGCGGAAGAGCGATGCGGTCACGCCTTCTCAACGACCACTCCTCGCGCTGGTCGCTGTCACTTGCGCGCTGTGGGTGAGGGGCGTCAGTGCCGCCGGCGCCGCCAGGTGCAGCGGCGCTGATATTGACCTGTTGGGGTGGCTGTCCTCTCGGGTGGCGCGTGTGACTAGCCTCCGCTAATCGAACAGACGTACGCTTACGGGGTGAGCAAGAACGCCCATCGAGACCGGCCGCGAGCCCTCCCCCGGCTACACCCCCGAGCAGCTCGTCGAGGACACCCGCCTCAGGGCGCTCGTGCGGGATCTGTCCGACCAGGTGTCCACTCATCCGCACTGGGCCACTTTCGAGCGGGGTCCGGCGCTTGTGGATGCCCGGATCGCGCTCAAGTCCCACCCCGACGTCCTCGGCCGGCCCGCGGCCGCCGCCGTCTAGAGCGGGAGGCCCTGCCATGGGGATGCCGATGCCGATAGGCGACCGGCTGGCGAAGCAGGAGACGCTCCGCGAGTGGCTGCGCTGGCAGCTCGACCAGACCGAGCGGACCATCCGCGAGCTCAAGACGCAGCAGGCCGAGGAGCAACGGCGGCAGGAGGTCGCGCGGCGGGAGCTGTCGTGGAAGGTGCTGCCCTCGCGGGCGGTGGAGGGGCATCCGACGCTGCACCGGGGAAACTGCCCCGACGCCAAGCGCATGCCCAGCCTGCTGAACAAAGATGAGGTCTGGTTGGCGTTCGAGCAGTTCCCCGAGTTGGAGATGCACGAGACCTGCGCGCCGTGGGGCACCCTCGGCATCGACAAGCCGCCGGCCCGGCCGCGCGGGGGCGGCGGGGGTTAGGACGCGCGGCGGCGCGTGGTCTTCTTCGCCGCCGGTTTCTTCGCGGCCGTCTTCTTGGCCGGCGGCTTCTTCGCCGCGGCCGTCTTCTTCTTGGGCTCGGGCATCTCGTGCACGGTGGCCGGCTCGCCGCCCTCGCCACGGGATTCCTTGGCCTTGGCCACGGACGCCTCCAGCGCGGCCATCAGGTCGACCACCGGGGCCGCGGCCGTCTCCTCGTCTTCAGGCGCGGCCGGGGCGCGGTGCTCGGCCTTCGCGCTGATCACCTCGGTAAGCGCTTCGGTGTAGCGGTCGGTCAGAGCGTCGCCGAGATCGTCCAGGCGGTCGACGGCCATGCTCTCCATCAGCGCCAGCGCCCCCGCGATCTCCTTCTCGCTCACCTCGGTCTGCGGCGGGGCGAGCTCGGCCGGGGAGCGGACCTCATCGCCCCAGTGCAGTCCCTGGATACTCAGTGCCTCGCCGACCGGGCGTAGCAGTCCGAGCCGTTCGCGGCCACGCAGGGCGCACTTCACCACCGCGACCTTGTCCGTGCGGGCCAGGGCCTGGCGCAGGAGGGTGTAGGGCTTGTCCGCAACGGCGCCTTTCGGGCGGGCGTAGTAGTCCCCCGCGCCAAAGCTCACGGGGTCGACGCTGCCGGCGTCGATGAACGCCACCACCTCCACGGCGCGCGCCGTAGGCAAGGGCATACCGGCCAGGTCGTCCTCGGTGACCGGGATCAGCTGGTCCTTGGTGACCTCGTACGCCTTGCCGATCTCGTCCTCGGTCAGGACCTGGCCGTCGATGTCGCACCGCTTCTGGTAGCGGACACGGCCGCCGTCTTCCAGGTGGACCTGCCGGAAATGCACGTCATGTGACTCCGTCGCCGGCTCCAGGGTGATCGGCACGGTCACCAGGCCGAAGCTGATGGCGCCGTTCCACATCGGTCGGGGCATCGAGTAGCACTCCTCCAGGACACCCCCCCTGGGCCCCCCAAGCTAGGCAGACCCCCGGCGTGATCGCATACCCCGGTGAGCTGGGACGGGGTCGTGAAGCCTCCGGTCTCTTCCCGGTATACCGGTCCGATGGTCGGGCGCGGGGTGCTTTCCCGCTGGCCTGCCGCCCGCGCGCGGCCTCCGGCACGTTTCGAAGGCCGTCGTCCTGGTCTCGAGCAAGACAGTCAGCGAGCGGGTGCCCACGGTCAAGGCGGGGCCGGGCCAGGATGCTGCGGTCAGCTACGCTCCTGGAGGTCGTCAAGGCCGCCGTTGCCGAGCTCTGCGAACGCGTCGAGCACGCCCCGGCCGCAGCTCCGCTCTCTGGCCGGATGGACCGCACGGAGGACCCGGCGGTGCTGAGCACCGGCCTGCGGCGAGCTCTCGCCGCGCACGGTCTCACATAGCAGGGCACCGGGTCGGCCCCGCCCTGCTGACCGTCACCCTAGACCTAGCCCACGCCCAGGCCCTCGCCGCCCGCCGCGAGCCCCCGCCAGATGCCTGCCATCGAGGACGGACCCCGATGGGGCGCAGGGCGGGCAGAGACGGCTACGGCCTCGCTCGCGATGGCCCAGCCTGCCTACCGGCCGTGGACGTACGGGCGGCCCCCGGCAAGGGTGGGCTTCAGGAACAGACTCGTGCTCTGCCCCTGAAGCCCACGGTCATTCGCCGCACGCTGTTGTGTAGCTGGCGGCGTCGAGGAGATCGAGACTTTCGAGTTCGTTCCTGTCCGAGGGCTGCAGTCGGAAGAGCCAGGCAGCGTAGGGTTCCGAGTTGAGCAGGTGGGGGTGGGCTGCGAGTTTGGTATTGACCTTGATGACCTTGCCTCCGACCAGGGCATAGATGTCCGATGCCCCCTCCGTTGACTCGATGGGGCTGACCGTCTCTCCTGCGGCGACCACCACCCCGGTTTTGGGAAGTTCGACGAAAACAATGTCGCCGAGAGCGTTCTGGGCGTGGTGGCTGATGCCGACGGTCACGGTGCCGTCAACCTCCAGACGGACCCACTCGTGGGTCCGGGTAAATCCCAGATCTGCCGGAACTTGAGACATGTCGTCCTCTGTGGGTTGCGGTGGTCGCACGGAGCAAAGTTTGAGGGCCGCGTTCGCGGCCCTCAACGCTCCGCGTACGGGGCCACTCCATCCTGTACTTCCCATTCCCCCTAGCGGTGGATCACCGCGCACGGCTCGCCCTATCGCCCGGGCCCTCGCCTCCGGACGGGTCACCGCTGGCCTGATCCCGACAGCCACCCGGCAGGTGGCCGAGGCGCCGAACACCCGCCCGGCACCTGTTGGTCCGTTCTTACGGGCGCGGCGCCGTGGGCTCGGATACGGCTGGAAGGCATCGCCGCCAGCCGCTGAGAGCCGTGAAAGCTCAGCTGTCCGGTGCCAGTTTCCGGTTGGTGCCGGACCGGCCGATGTCCAGGTCCAAGAGCGCGGACAGGGCTGTGCCACTGATCCAGAAGCCGAGCAGGTCGACGTCGACGAGGACCAGGCCGTGGCGGGCTGCGAAGGCCCGGGCCTGCTTGGTGAACTTGCACGAGGCGACGAAGAGCGGAACGTCTGCTCCGTGCTCGCTGCGGGCGGTGCCGTTGAACTTCTGGAGATCCGGGCTACCGACTGTGCGGTGCTTCGCGTAACGCTTGCACTGCACCACGAGCTTCCGGCCGTCCGGCAGCCTGCCGATCACATCGGCGCCCAGATCGTTCGCCGCACCCACACGCCGCACCTCGGTGCATCCGTCCCGGCGGCACAGTTCCGCGACGTACTCCTCGAACTGCAGCGGGTCCATCGCCCAAACCGCCTCCATCGACCGCACGGCCTGGATCCTCGCCTGCTCTGCGAGCCGCGCCTTCTCCGCTTCGGCTTCCCGGCGCCCAGACCGAACCAGGACCCCCACCAATCCCCCCGCAGCCAGGACGGCTAACAACATCAGCACCACCGCGCCTGTCCCCATGGTCTCCCCTCCGCTAGGCAGCTGTCCGTCAGCAGTACAGCTCCCCAGCCGACGCACCCTCTATCCCGAGTGCGGAGAACGCCGGCAGTGTCGATGCAGGCACCGGGGGACCCATTTGCTCGTGGACCCTTAACCGGGTTAGGACGTCGTTCTCATCCAATGTTTCCTCCCGAGATCAGCCGTTCTGTGGTGTTCTTCGACTCGCGCCAGGAGACGGTGTTCTCGCCGGTGAGACGGCGGGCCATGCGACTGGTCCTGGCGAGGTGGATGGTGGCTTCGGAGCGGGTGGGCAGGGTTCGTAGTCACGGGCCAGGCGGCGGTGGAGCATGAGCCAGCCGGAGGTCCGTTCCACCGCCCATCGTTTCGGGACGGGGGTGAAGCCCCTGGTACCGGGCTTGCGGGCGGTGATCTCCATGTCGATGCCGAGAGTGGCGGCATGCTCGACGAAGTGCCGGCGGTAGCCGCCGTCGACCCACACCTTGCCGATCCGGGGGTGGTCGGCGGCGACCTGGTCGAGCAGTGTGGCGCCGGCGGTGGAGTCCTGGACGCTCGCCGCGGCCACCAGGACCGCGAGGAGGAGACCGAGCGTGTCGGTGATGATGCTCCACTCGCGGCCGACGATATTCATTCCGGCGTCGATGCCCTGGGCGGCGGCGGGGACGCTGGTGGATTTTGACGCTCTGCGCGTCGATCACACAGGCCGACGGCTCGCCGACCCGTCCTTCCTCCTCCCTCAGCAGCTGCCGCAGTAGGCCGCCTGGCTGGGCGAACACGCCCTCGTCAGCCCATTTGGCGAAGTAGCCACCATCCAATGCCTCAATAATCAGCTGATAAGCAGATAGAGGAGGTGAAAAAGACCTGTGAGAGATCGTTCACGGAACTGCGGACAGAACCTTGACTATGGCGCTGCCCGGAGTTCCGTGAAATGCCAGGTCAGGGGCCGCGTAGCGGAACGTTTCGGCAGGGTGCATTCGCTGGTGGGGGTTTGCTCGCTGGATGATGTGCTGTTCCCGAACGTTGATGTGCGGTTGGAGGCCGTGGAGTTCACGGCCGAGGTGTTGGTGGTGGTAGCTGCCGCTTGCGGTCCGCCGCCCAGATGCCCGGGGTGCCATGTGACCGTCCAACCCACGTCAACCCCGGACGCATTCACGTCTCCGCCGGCGTCCAGCTCGTCCACCACGGCGAAGACGGCTTCGTAGGCGACAGCCCGCGCCAACAGCTACAGGTCGGCTCTGCCAGCCCCCGCCTACAGCAAACGCCGGACCGCTGGCACCTGCTCCAAGGCTCCCGGGTCTACCCAGCCCTCGATGGCGCCACGCCACAGCGAGCCGAGCAGGATGAGCGGGCAGGTGTGGCTGGTTCTCTTCGATCTCCGACCTCGCCCAAACGGAGGGGTCGGCCGCGCCGAGTGCCTGGAACTGCATCCGAAGCGACTCCGCCACTCGCCGTCGCGACGGAGCAAGTTCAGACAACCACGATTACCATGTCGTCTCGGCCTCATCCACCACACCAGCATGCCCCATCAGCCACCTCACACCAGCACGGTCAAGCCGACATCGCGGCAGATGGCTGCATCCCTGATGCCTGAGGCGCTGCACACGCCTCTAGGCTTGGTCAATGCCGGTCAGACCGAGCCCGTCGACCCTGCCTCCGAAGGATGCGGCTCGCCAGTCCACGTGAAGCGGACCCAGCGGCAGCTCCAGTCGTTATCGGCGTAGGACTGGAGCGGCCCGTACATCTCTTCCTCGGGCATGTACCGTCCCCGCTTGCCTTCGTGCCATCCGCAGGTGACGCGATATGTGCCGGGCTTGACCCAGAGCACCGTCCCGAGACCCAGTTGGCCGTCCAGGTTGAGCTGGACCGGTGGGTTGAGTCGGCCCAGGGCGCGGATGGACGCTTCCCTTTCTTGCGGTGTGGCGTACGAGCCGGTCTCGTCGGCGTCTACAGCCGTCGCGACGACAACGACCCTCCCGCTCCGCACCGTCAACTGCCCCACGGCCTGCTCCTCGCTCACCGCCCGGGCAGCATGCCGGCGCGGCGCAGCTGTCCTGCCCGCGGGAATCCATGACCGCATGATCAGCAAGTTGTCGTCGCCGCCGGCGGCGCCTCTCCGGCTCCGAGCATGGGCGACCTCCGCGGCCCCGTCGCCGTCCGTCTCCCAGACGAGGCCGAGATGCTTCTCGTGATCTCCGAAGCGCACGAACGCGGCTTCGAGGTCATCGTCGTCCGGGTGAACCGCCGCCCAGGCTCGGGCGTGGTCGCAGGCCGGATCCAGTTCGTAGTCGGCGTCGTACGCCGCCCCGCCCCAATCGGAGAAGGCTTCGAGGTCGCAGACGAGCAGCGGACCACCGAGAGAACCGACCCTGGCGGCCTCCCATGTGTAGGGAGCCTGCGACCTGGAATCTTCAGTACGCACGGAAGCTGCTGCCGATCGGTGAGGGTTCGACACATGGACATCTCCAGTGTGAACCATGGGAGTCGGCACCGGCGGCCGGATGTCCGAACGGGTGTGTCATCGGACGCAGGCGCCGGGTTCAGCCTTCCGGACTCGCGCTCTCCTGCCAGGTCGCGGTGTCCGGGTCGATGCCGTGGGCGCGTGCCCCGGCGTCGATGACGCGAGGGAACCACGCGGCGAGGCCGGGGCGGATGCCGGCTGGGAACCCGGGCGGCCTCACCCGGTAGATCCCGTCCTTGCCCTACCGGATCACCGCGGCCTCGTCCTCGATCCACTCCAGCACCCGCTCGATCGCCCGCTCATGCGCGGCCTCGATCACCAGGCGGGGCTCCTCATCCTCCAGCGCCCACAGAAGGTAGATCGTCGGCTGCGGCCGGAACACGAAGTCCACGCCCGTGACCGTGACCCAGCGTCCGAGGGTGCTGGCCGAACGCCTTCTTCGGGAAGTCGCCCGCGGCGAGCCGGTCGGCCTCGATCCGGTCAGCGTACGGGTGGCGGCCTCGCTCTCCGAACAGGTTCCGCAGCTGCGCCTCGGTGACCTCCTCACCCGGCGCAAGCCCGAGCGTGGCAAGCCCCCGGCCCATCCAGCGCCCGACCGGCACACCGGCTTGCTCCTGGACGGTGCGCAACGCCGTGCGTGGCGGCGGCGGCCGTCACCGCCGACGGTCTCGCGCAGGTAGTAGCGGTTCATCTGACCGGCCCGGATCACCCTGATGTCGACTGTCATGCAGACCACGCCACACGGCTCTGACCTGGGAGGAAAGGCAGCCGATCAGCGGGCGTCCCGCCAGGCGGGAGGAGAGGCCGAACTTTCCTCTCAGGTGCCCGCCAGGCGGGAAGCGACCCCGGGCCGGACGCGAATGTCATCGCTCTCCGACGCGGTAGTCATCCGACGCGGTAGTTGTGGGTTCTGGCACGGATCTTGGGGCGCCATCGCGGAGCGTTACCTCAATGTTCGATTGCGAGGAACTGGCTCGTGCGAGACGGCGTACGCCTTGTCGTCTGACAGCCAGAAGTGACGCTCCCTCAGGTATATCCCGTTCGCTGTTCTGGTCGGCGGTGGACGGTGATGGTGCTGCTCATGCAGACCGATGCACCGTTCTGGGACTCGCTGGTGTTCGACGGGATCGACGAGGTGGAGGTCGAGGCGGTACGGCCGCGTTCGGCATGGTCGAGGTGGTGGCAAGAGGCCGCGCGGCCGCGGCAGCATGTCCGGACTGCGGCCGCTCCTCGGGCCGAGTCCATGACCGTTACCGGCGCAGGCTGAAGGACCTTCCTGTGGCTGATCAGGGCTTTGTGATCCGGCTGACGGTCCGGCGCTTCATCTGCGGGTCGGTGGACTGCCCGCGCCGCACATTCGCCGAGCCGTTCTCCCGGTTGGCCGCCCCGTACGCACGGTTCACCACGCGGCTCAACCGCGCCCTGGAATGGGTGGGGCTCGCTCTGGCGGGGCGGGCCGACGCTCGGCTGGTGGCCCAGCTCGGGCGTGTCAGCGTGCCGAACCGTCCGTGGCTTTGTGGGTGGTGATGCCGTAGACCACGGGTCCGGTGCCGCCGCGACGTGGGCAGCACCTGCCGGAGTGAGAGCAGATCGATGCGGCGCCACCGGGTGCGCGAAGGCTACAGATGCGGTGCTCAGCCACCCACCTTCCCGGCATCGATACGCCGGCCACGGGAGGCGTCCACCACGATGGGGATCCCGGACGGGATCTGCCCTTCGAGCCGGTCGAGCAGGGACTGCACCGGCGGGAGTTCTCCCGGGTTACGCACCTGGATGTACATCGTTCGCGCATTTGCGTCGACACTCGTCACGGATGCGCCCGGCTCGTCGGCGAGCCACTGCTGCGCCGCCTCCTTGGTCCGGTCTGTCCAGACGTCGAGGAGCAATGTGGCCACGGTATTGGCCGTGAGCGGAACGAACACGACGACGAACAGCAGGGCCATGGCGACGGAGGCGCTGCGGGCGGGGTGACCGGCGGCCTTGTCCGCCTCTGCGACGTAGCCGAGCGCTGCGAAGACGATCATGCCGGCGAAGACCAGGGCGAAGAGGTTCGATACGAACAGGGCCAGGGCCCCCAGTGCCAGCCATCCCGAGAGCTGTCCCAGGCACACGCCGACCACCACCAGGGGCGGGACGAGGGAGATGGCGATGGCGACGCCGGGCAGGACGGCGGCGACGTCCCGGCGGGCCAGAGCGATCGCCCCGGCGAAGCCGGTCGCGAGGGCGGCGATCAGGTCCATCAGGTCGGGTGATGTGCGTGAGGAGATCTGGCTGTTCGACAGCAGGTCGTAGTCGCTGGGCAGTACTAGCGACATGGTGATGCCGATCGCGATCACCAGCAGGCAGGCGAACAGGACGATCGTGACCGATCCGGTCCGCCGGCGCAGCACCGACCCGAGGGCGATGCCCATGATGGGTGTCGAGAGCGGAGCGATGATCATGGCGCCGATCACGGTGGCTGTCGAGTCGGTGAGCACTCCGCCGGCCGCGATGATCGAGGATAGTGTCAGCATCGTCCAGAAGGCCGAGCGCTTGGATGTGGTGTCCCCGGCCGACAGGATCAGATCCTGCGTCAGCTCGTCCAGCGATCGGCGTTGTGAGGCCGGCAGAACACGGGCGCGAACCTTGCTCATCATGGGCCCAAATATCCACGAGCAGGAATGCTCAGCCGGGTAGGACACGGGCGGATGATTCCGGCTCCGGAGCGGGGCTCAGCGGAGCGACTGCTCTTTGGCCCGACAGCGTCCAGCGACCGGTGTACGGACGCGAGACCTAAAAGGATCAGTGGCCGGTGCCGCCACGTGCCGGCTGCGGGCCGGAGCCGAGGAGCTCTGCCCATCCACGGCGAGTCGCGGCGATGACGACGCGCTGTCGGGGTTCATGATGTGGCCGGGGCGGAGGTGCCCCAGGAGCTCTGGCTGGTCGCCGTCTTGTGGCGAATTCGTCGTCGTAGAGGCGCAAGGCGATACCTGGGCCGTGACGTCATCCGGGAACTTTCGGATCATCTGGTCGGCTGCCTCGCCGGGCGGATCGTCGCAGTCCCGGGAGGCAACCAGCCGATCATCGGCCGCGAGGACGGTGAGGTGGGAGGTGGAGGAGCCAGGCGGCGGCAGACTCGGTTGCGGTCATCCCTGCCACCGCCCTCCGGTGATCTCGGCGGGATCCTGGCCGGTGCGGCGGAGTTCGCGGCGGAGTTCGTCGCGGTGCTGCGCGTAGTGCTCGGCGAGAGCGCGGGCGCGGCCGGTATGTCGGTCTGTGCTGTCGAGGTGGTGCAGGGGGTGACGGCGAGGTCGTGTCGGGTGGTCCCGTCGAGGGCGAGGAGGTCGTACGGGGTGGTGGTGCCCTCTTCGACGTAGCTGCAGACGTGGAAGCGGCGGGGCGGGGACGGCCGCGCAGGAGTTGGTGTACGGCCGAGGGGTAGCCGTGGAAGTCGAGGACGACCGGGGTGTCCTCGCCGAACAGGTCGTGGAACCGCTCCGGCGGCATCCCCGTGGGGGTGGCGGTCCGGCGGGGCGAGTGCGCACAGGTCAACGACGTCATGACGCGCGAGTCCCTTGCGTTCCTGATCCAGGGGCTTTGCGACGACTTCAAACGACGAGGCAAAGAGTGGGAGAACTGCACCGTGGAGGACTACCTCGCTGCGCTCGCTGCATGGATCTCTGACTCGCCCGGCTCGTATCGGAACCTCGGCGAAGAGTTGCCGCCGAGCGGTGACTGGACGTTCTTCGCTCGGGCACTCAGCGCAGCTGTCGTCTACGAATAGCAGCAAGGTCGTGCCGCTGTACCTCTCGAGAGCGCGCTAACGGACGGGTAGTCGACGGGTAGTCATGGCGGTTGACGGACAGCACACGTGTGAACGGCTCCCGGCCGAGGTGGTTGGTCAGGGGCCGGTCGGTGCAATACCAGAGCGGCCCCTCACCGGAGAACGGTGAAACCCCGTCGTTGAACACGCCAGTGCGCAAGTCACCCAACTCCGCGTCGCTCTGGAACAGACCCCGTCCGCAGAGGTCAAGCACCTCATGAAGCCCTCACCGACCGGGAAGCACGGCGGTCGGCCGTGGTTTGGACCCGCGGCGTTGGATGGAGCTTCGAAGCTTCGAAGGGCAGCACCGACCAGAGGACGCTCGTGGGAGTGCAGTTCCGGACGGTTGGCACAGGCGAGAGAATGGCCCTTCGATTGACGGCGAGACTGTTTGGTGTTCGGAAGGGAAGGCACTCGTGCGGGGGAAGCTGGACACGGGAGCGGGAGCGGCGGCACTTGCGGTGCTGGCTCTGCTCACGTCGTGCGCGGCGGAAGGGGATGGCGGGGCGGAGCGTGTTGGCGCCGCCGGTGCGCATGCTGCGGGGACGGGATGTGAGCGGCTGCCGGTGACGTTCGAGGTGGGTTCGGCGTGGACCGTGAGGGGCGGTCTCGTCTGGCAGCGCCCTGGAGGCCCCACGTGGAAGGCTCTGTGTGAGATCGAAGTGGGCAAGGGCGGTGACCTGGTCCGTCTGGGGGTTTCCGTGCCGTCGGAGAGCATACGGGCGAGCAATGCGAGTGAGGCCATGGACGACTACGAGGGCGTGACCATGGCCAACTACGGCGAGTACGAGTACAACCGGCACCGGTCGGACCTGCGCGTTGACTCAATGCCTGCCGTCTCTTTGGACGGCTTCGTCACTCTTCCGACCGACAATATCGCCCCCTACCGGGCGTTCCGGGTCGCGCTGATGCTCCCGACCGGGCCTGTGGTCGTGGAAGCACAAGGGGCCGACAAACCGGTCCGGTCATTGATGGAGACCGTCACCCGCTCTCTGCGGATCCTCACACCCACACCCTGAGGGCGAGAGCAGGGCGTCACTGTGGGAGCGGGAGACAGAGACAGGCAAGAGGCATGAGACCCGGGGCGGGCTTAGACGTCGTTTCTAATGGCGTGATTGTTCGTTGATCCGTGCATGACGGACCTTGTTGAGCGCTTGGTGCCGGAGGAGTTGTGGGTGTTGTTCCGGCGGGTGGTGCCGCCGACGGTAGTGATACGTCCGTAGGGCGGCGGACGGGTGAGTCGTTGGCGACTGCCAGTGCGGACGCGACTATCGTCAGTCCAGCCCTATCCCCTCGCCGAAGCAAGCCCTCCGCGGTCCGCCGGGTGACGGAGGTGTCACCAGGATCGAGTACAAGCTTCAGGAGCGGCTCCATGGCCTCCTGCATCTCGGCGAACCCTGTGAGGCTGTGGCCGGCATCCGCCCGGTCACGCCAGTCATCGCTTCGCCCAAGTTCGCCAAGCGTCACGACGACCGCCCGCCGCAGGTCACTGTCCGCGGATTCGCCTGCCCCTCCCCCGATTCCGGTCAAAGTATCACCGAGCCGCCGTACCAGATGATCGTCCAGACAGGCCCTAGCCAGGACAAGCGCCTGACACCCCGACTTGTCACACCCTTCCGCCATGCTCTCCGACATGAACGAGAACGCCTTTTGGCAGCTCATCGAAGCGTGCAGCCCCTCTGTCCCCGACCCCGAGGGCGATGAGCTCGCCGCTGCACTGACAGACCGCCTGACGAACGGCCCGGTGGCGAACGTGGTCAGCTTCGCCGAGCAGCTCTCCTGGGCCCTGTACAGGCTGGACCGCAAGGAATACGGCGAGGGCCTGTCGAGCGATCAGTTCCTCTACACCCGGGCTGCAGTCGTCGCAGCCGGCCGTGAGGAGTTCGAACGTGTACGTCGATCCCCAGAGCGGTTCATGCCGTACGCCGACGACCTGGTCTGGGCTGAGGCCCTGCTCTACGTACCTGACAACGCATACAAGCACCTCACCGGTGAGGAATGGGACCGCAATACCCGCTATAGCTACGAGTCGTACTCCAGCACGGCCGGATGGAACGCCGCATAAGCGCCCGCAGTTGCTCATGCCCTCACCATCTGAAAGGACTTCTAAGGGCAAGGCCAAGAAAATGACTGGCCGGGCACTCGGCAACGAACGCATGACCGCCGAAGGCCGCGCCGACCAGGCCGACGGCCGTGCCCGCCAGACCAAGGAAGACGTCAAAGACACGCTTCACCGGCACTGACCGCACACCCCGCCACCTAGCCCCGCAACGGTATGCAAACGTAGGTGGGCCAGGACCGGCGGCGGGTGGCCTTCTTCCGCCCCGGATAGATGCACCGGACGGTGATGGAGCACCTCGGGCGGTGGGCCGGGCCCGCTCGGCCGGAGCCTGACTCTGGTCGACACGGTAGATGTCCCCGCGACAGCGTGACGTCGGCTCGTCCGCTCTCGCCTTCCCCGGCTGACAGACGCAAGAGCAGGAGTGCGAGCAGTGAGCGCCAAGACCAGGATGCGGCTTCTCATGGGCGTCGGCGCCCTGGTCACGGTTCTCGCCCTGGCCCAAGGGCTCATGGCGGAAGGATCGGGCAAAACCGTCCTGCTCGTCATCGCTGTTCTGGGCGCCCTCTCGCTCGTGATGTGGGGCGTGGCCCTGCGCGGCGCACGGCGAAGCTGAGGACCCGAGCCGTCAGTGGCCCCGCACTTCCAGGGCGCCCGCCGAGGCAGTGGGGGTACGTCCCTGCCCAGGCATCTCACGCTGCGGGGCAGGCACAGTCCGTCGCCGCGGCTGAGGAGTCAGTCGACGTTTCCCGGGCGGACGCGGTCGCGGCACCGGGCCGGGCAACGTACGCCCTGTCCTGGATACCGCTGCCCACCGCACGCGCCGTCGAGGACGAACTGGCAGGCCGGCGGCCGCGACTCCGCCATGGAGTCGGCAGCAGTCTCGTCGTAGCTGGTGTCGGGTTCCACCAGCAGGTATGTGCTCGCTGTGGCTCTGCGGGCTCCGTTGGAGTGGACCTGGACGGGCCGGGGAATCCGCTGATCACAGCCGCGCCGCTACGGGAGACGTTTCATGGACTCAGGCAGGATGCCCCCGGACCGCCGGGTGAAGGCACGCGAGCGCCTCCCGCGCCACGAACGCCGCGGCGAGCCCCGGCTGCCCGCGGTCATCGCCACGCTGACCGCGATCCTGCTGTACCTCGTGTTGCCGGAACGGCTCCTGTTCGTCCCCCGCTTCGTCCTGCCGGCGCTGGAGGTACTGCTGCTCATTCCGCTGATCGCGATCAACCCGCGCCGCATGACCAGGCAGAACCGCTTCTCGCGGATCGTTTCGCTGATACTGGTCGCCCTTATCGGCATCAGCAACCTGGTCTCGCTCGGCCTGCTCGTGCACGCCCTGGTCACCGAAAGGGCCCAGCAGGGCGGTCCCCTGCTGCTCGCCGCGCTCCAGGTCTGGGCCACCGGCATCATCGTCTTCGGCCTGGCGTTCTGGGAGCTCGACCGCGGCGGCCCAGTGGTGCGCACCCAGGCAGAGCGCTCCGAACTGCCTCTGGCGGACTTCCGGTTCTCCCAGGACGAGAACGACGACACCATCGAGGAGGTCGCCGACGGCTCCTCCCGTACCAGCGACTGGGTCCCGACGCTCATGGACTACCTGTACGTCTCGGTGACCAACTCCACCGCCTTCAGCCCCACCGACACCATGCCGCTCTCTACCCGGGCCAAGGCCCTGATGGCCGTTGAGAGCATCGCCGCCCTCATCACTTCCCTCCTGGTCATCGCCCACGCGGTCGGCGTCCTCGACAAGTAGCGCGGGCCACCGGCCCAGGCCACGAGGAGGATGCGCCCCTGAGCTTGTCCGGGCGATCGTGCCGGGCGCGGTCACCTTCTGGCAGGCGCGTGGGAAACCCCTTCCGGCGACCGGCGACCCAGGTGTCGGTGCTTTTCAGGTGATGGGTTCGGCTCATGTTCCCATAGCGCGTCAGGCGAGGGTGGCCGCCGTCCGTTTGAGGCCGAGGGCTTCAGCGACCTGGGCCCGTGAAGGCGGTGGCCGGCGACGGAGCGGGCGGCGATCGGCCCGTGGTCCGACATTGACTTCCCACTTCCTGGCAGCCTTCAGAACGAGGAGAGGGGGCCTCGTCGACGAGCTCGTCCGGACGCTTTCACGTACGCAGGAGGCTGGTGACGCCATCGGTCAGCGACATCGACGGTGCGCTCCTCCCCTTCTCCGCGGTGCCGACAGGCGCTTCTCGCAGCAGCTGGTCGTGAGCGCCCTTCCAGGAGCCTCGCCCATAAAGCGAGAACTGGAGCGGAGCATCATGGCGAGTCCTGCATCTGGTCGAGAGCGAACAGGCCACCGTCGGGGTCTTGAAGGGTCGCCTGTCCGTCGCCGCCCCATGCCGGACTCCTGGCTGCGCTGCCACCGTTCTTCAGAGCCAGCGAAGTCGCCCGGTCCAGGTCGGGAACCATGAAGTGGACCAGCCACCCCGGCCTCAGGTGAGGATGCGGCGCGGCTTTCTCGACCGGTCCGCTGTTGAGCCTGGCCACGGGTTGCCCTCGCCGGCGCAACACGACCTGATCGTCCTCGTAGGAGGCTTCACAGCATCTGTCGCTGTCGCCTTGCCCCCACTGCAGAACCGGTCCGTAGAAGAGCGCTGCCTCGAACGCGTTGGTCGTGCGGAGCTCGAGCCAGGCGGGAGACCTGTCGGCTCCGACGCTCCATTCGGCGAGGACTCCCCCTTCCCACATACCGAAGGCGGCACCCTCGCGATCGGCCACCAGGGCGGCCCGGCCACTGGGCGGATAGCTCACCGGCCCCACCCCCACGGTGCCTCCCCGCTCCGTGACGCGGGCGACCGCAGCGTCGGCATCAGCGACAGCGAAATACGCGGTCCACGCCACCGGCACCGCGAAGTCGCCCGCCACTGCCCCGATGCCGGCCACGGCAGTGCCGTTGATCTCGGCCACGGAGAAGGCTCTGCCGAAGCGCCCCTGCCGGAATTTCCAGCCCAGTACGGCTTCGTAGAAGCGCTCCGCGGCTTCACGATTACGGGCCGTCAGGCTCAGCCAACACGGAGCGCCGATTACGTCGGCTGCCACCAATGCCACGGGATTCTCCCTCCAAAGGGGGCACCGCGAGAAGCTGACGCTTGCGGCGATGGTGCACCGTTGCACCGGGCCACTGCCCTCTTCGGCACGCTCCATGCCTCGGCGCATGGATGCGAGCGCTGCGGCCACGACAAGTCAGCAGCGCTGACCTGGGCGGATGCGGCGCCTCACCGGGCCCCGCGCTCCTGCCGCGACAGCACACCCGGGCTTCCTCACGGCTGTCTGCCTGGGGGCCTGCTTCGGTGGCTTCACGCGTGAGAGTGGCGTTGATTGTGGGGTAGCGCGGACGCGGCCTGATCATCAGCGGTCTGTAGTCGGACGAGGACGCCCTGCCCCGCAGCTCGCTGCGGCTGATGGACTCATCCCGCACTCGCCGCCGCGGTGGCCAGTGCCGGCGTGACCGCGGGCTGATGGCTGCAGGCTTCGGCGAAGATCACTGTCGCATCGACTCCGCGAGCTGGGTCGCTGAAGACTCCAACCAGTGTGCAGTCCAGGACGAGGTGCCAGGCGTCGAGGGCGACCGGGTGGGGGCCTGAGGAGCCAGCATCGAGGACGAGTGCGGCTTCGCTCACTCCGGCCATGTCCATCCGGTGATCTCGGCCGGGTCTATGCCGGTGCGACGCAGTTCGGCGCGCAGGCGATCACGGCGATCGGTGTACTTCTGGGCCAGAGTCCCGGCTTGAGGATGTTGGGGCGTGAGGTGCTTCAGGGCTGCGGCAGCCAGGTCGTGGCGGGATGTTCCGTTGAGGGCGAGGAGGTCGTACGGGGTGGTCGTGGTGCCCTCCTCGACGTATCCGTGCACGTGGAACCGGTCAGGGCGGGGTCGGCCGTGGAGGAGCTGGTGCACGGCCGAGGGGTAGCCGTGGAAGTTGAACACGACGTGGGTGTCGTCGCCGAACAGGTCGCGGAACCGGCCGGACGTCATGCCGTGGGTGTGCTGGTCCGGGGGTGTGAGGGCACAGAGGTCGATGACGTTGACGACGCGGATCCTGGCTGCGGGCAGGTCGCGGCGCAGCATGTCTGCGGCGGCGAGCGTCTCGACCGTGGGGATGCCTCCGGCGCAGGCGAGGATGACCTCGGGGTCCTCACCTGCGGGGGTGCTCGCCCAGTGCCAGGTGGAGGCGCCGGCGTTGAGGTGAGTGCGTGCGGTGTCGAGGTCGAGCCACTGGGCGGCATCGTGTTTGCCCGCGACGACGATGTTGGCCTTCCCTGTCTCGTCCAGCAGGTGTTCCATCGTGGCGAGGAGGGTGTTCGCGTCGGGCGGGAGGTACACACCGATGACGCTGCTCTTCCGGTTGAGCATGTTGTTGATGAATCCCGGGCCTTGGTGGCTGTATCCGTTGTGTTCCTGGCGCCATCCCTCGCTGGTGAGGAGGTAGATGAGGCTGCTCACGGGCGACCGCCAGGGCACTTCCCGCGCCATTTTCAGCCACTTCGCGTACTGGTTGAGCATGCTGTCCACGATGGCGGCGAACGCCTCGTAGGTGGGGAAGAGGCCGTGGCGTCCGGTGAGCAGGTAGCCCTGGAGCCAGCCTTGGCAGTTGTGCTCGGAGAGCATCTCCATCACCCGGCCGTTGCGGGCCAGCCCCTCGGAGTACTCCTCCACTGGCCACACGTAGGCGCGGCCACTGGCCCGCAGTACGGCGTCGAGTTTGTTCGAGGCCAGTTCGTCCGGGGAGACGATGCGGAAGTTCCGCGCGGGCGCGCTGGTCCGCATCAGCTCGGCCAGCCAGTCGCCGAGGACATGGGTAGGACTCGCGGTGGCCGTGCCGGGCCCCTTGGTGACGTCGACCGCGTACGGTTCGAGCGGCGGCAGGTCAAGGGGGCGGCGCAGGCGGCCGCCGTTGGCGGCGGGCTGCAGTCCGATCCTGCGGGAGCCGTCGGGAACGCAGGCCAGGACGTCCGGGACGGGCTCCCCGTCCGCGTCGAACAGGTCTTGGGGCCGGTAGGAACGCAGCCATGTCTCGAGGGCTCCCAGCTGCTCCGGGTCGTCGCGGACGTCGGGCAGGGGCACCTGATGAGCGTGGAAGGTGCCCTCGATCGCCGTGCCCTCGACCTGTGTGGGGGCGCCTTCGCCCTTGAGGTTGCGCAGCACGATCATGGGCCAGGCCGTGCGGGCAGAGTTGTCGCCCGACCGGGCTCGGTTTTGGATGTCGCGAAGAGCGGTGTGGGCGTCGAGAACTGCCGTGTCGAGGTGGTCGCCCTGCTCGTCACCGGTGACGTCCACGATCCGCGGGTCCCAGCCGTACCCGCTGAAAAGATCGGTCAGCTCCTCGTCGGACATCGTCGCGAACACGGTGGGCGAGGAGATCTTGAAACCGTTGAGGTGCAGGACGGGCAGCACCGCTCCCCCGGTCACCGGGTCGAGGAACTTGCTCGAGTGCCAGCCTCCGGCCGTGGGGCCCGTCTCCGCCTCGCCGTCGCCGACGATGCAGGCGACGATCCGGTCAGGGGCGTCCAGTGCCGCGCCGAAGGCCGTCGCCAGGGCGTATCCGAGTTCGCCGCCCTCATGCAGAGTGCCGGGAACGGAGGGCGAGAGGTGGCTGGGAAATCCGTCAGGGGCGCAGTAGCGCCGGGCCAGCTCGCGCAGCCCCGCCGCGTTCCGCGACAAGGCCGGGTCGTACTCCTCGTGTGTGCCTTCGAGCCAGAGGTTGGCTTGCAGGGCCGGCGCACCATGGCCCGGCCCGGTGACCAGCAAGACGTCGGAGTCGCGTTCCCGGATCAGTGTGTTGAGGGCGCTGTAGACCCTGGTGATGCCGGGACAGGTCCCCCAGTGACCCAGCAGTCGCGGTTTGACGTGCTCAGGCCGCAGGGGGCGCTCCAGCAGCACGTTGTCCTGTAGGAAGATCAGGGCGGCCGCCACGTAGTCGGCGGCCCTGCGGTACATGCGGGTGTCCGGGTTCCGCGGCTGATGGCTGGGCTCGGTCACGAAGTCGCTCCGCTCGGGCCGGGAGTACACCTTTCACCCGGCGCCTGCCCCGCAGCTCCGGCATCAACCGGGTCGGCCGCGGAAGCGGCCGCGGAGTACCCCGCAGGTTCAGTAGGGCAGCGGCCGCCCGGAGGGAGTCCGCAGGTCGAGGGGAGGCCGGGGCTGCTTCGGAGCAGGACGTCTGATCAGTTTCATCGCAGTCATCACCGTCGCCTCCTTCCTACGCTGTGCGTCTTCCCCTCCCCGCCCTTCCCACACCCCACCGCCACCTGACCGGCTCTGTCTCCACACCGGTGAACCGAGACGGCCCGGGAAGGGCTGACGCGGTTGCACGACCCGTGCGGGGAGGGCTCGGTCCCGATGCGCCGAGATCTGGCCGAGTGGACCATTCGCACGACGCAGCAGGCCGGGCAAATACAGCACCGGGACGTCCGGGAACTCTTCCTGAAAGGTGCTGCCCCCGCGCGCCACCGAAGGGCATGCACCGAGCAGGCCCGACTCGGTGCTCAGGCCCTGGGGGTGGTGAGGTCGGCGGGGGTGTGGGGAATCAGGCGGGAGACGTCATAGGCGTCGGGGAACAGTTCGGCGGCGGTGAGCAGGAGCTGCAGGGGCTGCTCCCGCAGGTTCGTCGCTGTCGTTCTGTAGCTGAGGTGGCCATGGGGGGCGGGGCCGAATATGAGGTGGAGGCCGGCGACATCGGTGAAGAGCAGATACTCCAGGTCCCATAGCAAGTCGGTGACGTGGGAGGGCAGCCGATCGATGGCCGAGTGCAAGGGGGGCAGGGTGTGGAAGTCGATCTCCCCGTGCGGAGTGATGCGGGCAGTGGTGCCGGCGATCGTGGTGGTGATGTTCATGCTGGGCACGCCCCCTTCCGGGGGTCGATGAGCCCAAAGACGAATCACCCCGCATCTCGGAAGACGGGGGTGGCCGACGATGGCGGGATGAAGGTGCCCGGAGTGGGGGCAACTCCTGCATCCCAAAGGCCGCCTTCGTGACCAGCGGCCGGTCTCTTGTCCTGTCAGCGTCCCACACCTTCCGAACAGTGACCAGACCACACAGTTGCCGAGGGGCAAGTATCAGGCAAAAAAGAAGGGGCCAGCTTCCCGAGCGGACTGGCTGACACGGCGGCGGTGGGCAGGGGCTTGCTTCCAGGACCAGTGCGGATCCAGTGTCCACGGCGGACTGGGTGGAGGAGTGGACGAGACGAGAGAGCCGCTCGCAAGCACTGCGGCCGCTATCGTCTTGCGCCGTCATGCCAGGCTGGGGGTATCGCTCAGCGCGAGGCGGGCGGTGATGCGCTTGCCGAGCAGCTCCTGCTCTGTGAACAGTTCGTCGGTGACCGCCTTGATGATCTCCATGCCGTGCTGGCCGACGCGGCCCGGATCAGCGGGCCGGGCGGCGGGGATGGCCGGATCGCTGTCCCAGACCACGACGTCCACATGGTCGGCGCTGATGCGCAGCTCCATCAGAACGGGACCGGGTGCGTACTTGCACGCGTTGGTGACCAACTCACTGACGACCAGCTGAGCCAGATCCCGTGTCCGCTGCGACACCGGCACGCGGTGTTCGATGCTGGCCTGATCCAGGAAGGCGGAAGCACGCCGCCGGGCGTCGGCGATACAGCTTCCCTCGCCGCCCCACTCATAGGCGGCTCGCATCAGACATCCGTCGGGCGGAGGCTGGTCATCACCGTCACCGCCGGCATGGGATCCCACTGAGTTCGCCCTCATTTCGGTCTCCGCGGCGCGGGTACCCCACGAGCGGTCCCTCACTCGCCGGAGGCCGGCCGCAACGCCGTCCGGGTACATCCCGGCCACACAGGTGGCCGACAGCGCTCGCTCAAACGTCCTACCTGGCAGCCTAGGCTGACTAGGCGGAGCCCTGCCAAGGAACAGCGAAGGGATGTGCGTCGTCAGAGGGCCCACGGCTTGGTTCGCAGGTTTTGGACCGCAGTTGCGTACCTGACGACATGGCGGTTCCGCCGCCGCCTCCTCACGCGGGCGCAATCCCATGTGAGGGTGCAGTCCCTTCAGGCGTCTCCGCCACCGCGGTGGGCATGGCTCCTGCCCGGCAGCATCTCTTGGATCTTGGCCTTGATGCCTTGGCGGATCATGCCGGTGCGGTCGCTGTCGCCTTTGAGGATCGAGGCGGCGGTGGCTTCGATCTGGTCGAGGTCGGCGTGGGGCGGGACAGGGGGGACGGCAGGGTCGGTGCGGAAGTCGATGACGAAGGGACGGTCCGCGCCCAGAGCTTCCTTCCACGCGGCAGCGACGCCGGCCGGTTCCTCCACGCGCACCCCGCCCAACCCGATGGAGCGGGCGAAGTCGGCGTAGGGGATGTCGGGCAGTGCCTGGGAGGGCAGGAACTGCGGAGCGCCGGACATCGCGCGCATCTCCCAGGTGACCTGGTTGAGGTCCTGGTTGTTGAGGACCGCTACGACCAGGCGCGGGTCCGTCCACTCCTGGTGGTATTTCGCGGCGGTGATGAGTTCGGCCAGTCCGTTCATCTGCATGGCTCCGTCACCGACGATCGCCACCGCCGGACGGTCGGGGTGGGCGAACTTGGCACCGATGGCGTACGGCACCCCGGGTCCCATGGTGGCCAGGGTCCCTGACAGTGAGCCGCGCATGGTCCCCCGCATCCGCAGGTGCCGCGCGTACCAGTTCGCCGCCGAGCCGGAGTCGGCGGCGAGGATCACATCGTCGGGCAGCAGCGCGTCGAGGGCGTGCACGACGTATTCGGGGTTGATGGGGTCGGCGTCGACGCCCGCGCGCCGTTCCATGACCTGCCACCAGCGCGCCGTGTCCTTCTCGATCTTCTTGCGCCAGGATCCGTGCTTCTTGGGCTTCAGCTGCGGCAGGAGTGCCTGCAGCGTCTGTTTGGCGTCCCCGACGAGGTTGACCTCGAAGGGGTAGCGCAGGCCGACCATGAAGGGGTCGATGTCGATCTGCACCGCGCGGGCCTGGTCGAACTCGGGGAGGAACTGGCTGTAGGGGAAGCTGGAGCCCACCACCAGGAGGGTGTCGCAGTCCCGCATCATCTCGTAGGACGGGCGGGTGCCCAGCAGCCCGATCGAGCCGGTGACGTAGGGGAGGTCGTCGGGAAGGGCATCCTTGCCGAGCAGGGCTTTGGCCACGCCGGCGCCCAGGGTGTCCGCCAGCACTTCGACCTCCGGCCGGGCGTGGCGGGCACCCTGGCCGATCAGGACGGCGACCTTCTCGCCCTCGTTGAGGACGCCGGCTGCCCTTGCGAGGTCCTCCTCGGCGGGCACGGGGGCGTAGGTGGGGCTGCCGAGGCTGGAGGGGACCATCTTGAAGGCGTGCGTGGGCGGGGTGTAGTCCAGTTCCTGGACGTCGGCCGGCACGATGACCGCGGTCACGGTCCGCTTGGCGTACGCGGTACGCATCGCCCGGTCGATGACGTTGGGCAGTTGCTCGGGGACGGTGATCATCTCGCAGAAGTCCGAGGCCACGTCCTGGTAGAGGCTGAGCAGGTCGACTTCCTGCTGATAGGAGCCGCCCATCGCGCTGCGGTTGGTCTGGCCCACGATCGCGACGACCGGTACGTGGTCAAGTTTGGCGTCGTACAGGCCGTTGAGGAGGTGGATGGCGCCCGGTCCGGAGGTGGCCGCGCAGACTCCGACCCGGCCGGAGAACTTGGCGTAGCCGACCGCTTCGAAGGCGGACATCTCCTCGTGGCGCGACTGGACGAACCGGGGTTCGTCCTCGGCGCGGCCCCACGCGGCCAGCAGGCCGTTGATCCCGTCACCGGGATAGCCGAAGACGTGCTCCACCCCCCATTCCCGTAGACGCTGGAGGATGAAGTCGGAGACCTTGATCGACATGATGCTCCTTCTCGTGGCTGGGGCAGGCGGCTCATCCGTCAGCAAGCCGACCTGCGGGCGTGGGACCGACGCACAGGACCGAAGCCGGCTGCTGCGCGGGCGCTCACGGTGGACGTGGTCAGCGGCACCAGGTTCCGCCGGCAGGGTCGTGCGGCTGGGCGACGGACGTCTGGAGGATCGGGTCGCCCAAGCGCGCGCAGGGCCACCGCGTCAGCTCTTGACTGCTCGCTGCGTGAACCACGGTTACCAACGGCATGTGACTGCGGTCAGAGACGCTCTCGGAGCCCGTGCCCCGGCTGCCAGGTGTGAGTCGAATCCGTCCGTCCGCCGCCCACACACGGCCTCCACCGACGCCGCGACGCCGAAAGCCACAGTCCCGAAAATCGTCACTCTCGTCTCCGATCGCGCGGCAAGCGCAGGAGCAGCGCGATGACCCACTGCTCGTATGCCGCGCCTAACCGCAGTACGTCGGCGGAAACGTTCAGCGAACCGCGCAGAGGAATCGCTTGCGCAAGACGGGATTGGCCGTGCGGGGCGAACGGAAGTGTCGATCGCTTCCGGTGATCGGGAGCCCCAGTGAAGGGAGCGGTGCCGCCGGATCTCCGTTTTCGTTGTCGGCCGCAGGGCAGGCGCGTGCTATGGACCAGTCGAAAACACCCGTTCTCGATGCGTTGGCGGCCTATCACGCGAAGGGCCAGACCCCCTACACGCCGCCCGGACACAAGCAGGGGAAGGGCGCTGATCCCAGAGTGCGAGCCGTACTCGGCGCGGCGGTGTTCCGGGCCGATGTCCTGGCCACCAGCGGGCTGGACGACCGCACGTCCTCCCAGCACGTGCTGGAGGAGGCCCAAGCGCTGATGGCCGAGGCCGTCGGCGCTGACCACGCCTTCTTCTCCACCTGCGGCAGTTCCCTCTCGGTGAAGTCGGCGATGCTGTCCGTGGCAGGGCCGCACGAGAAGCTGCTGGTGGGCCGGGACGCCCACAAGTCCGTGGTGTCCGGCCTGATCCTCTCGGGGATCGAGCCCGCATGGGTGGACCCCCAGTGGGATGCCGATCGCCATCTGGCCCACCCACCGACTGCCGAGGCGTTCGAGGCGGCGTTCGCCGAACACGACGACGCCAGGGGCGCGCTGGTGACGACCCCGACTCCCTACGGCACCTGTTCGGATCTGTCCGCGATCGCCGAGGTCTGTCACCGGCGGGAACGGCCCCTGATCGTCGACGAGGCATGGGGTGCCCACCTGCCGTTCCACCCCGCCCTTCCCACCTGGGCGATGGACGCCGGGGCCGACGTATGCGTCACATCCGTCCACAAAATGGGCTCCGGCCTGGAGCAGAGCTCCGTGTTCCACCTCCAGGGAGAGCTGGTGCGACCTGAGGTACTCAGGAGTCGCGAGGATCTGCTGGGCACCACCAGCCCCTCCGTGCTCATGTACGGAGCTCTGGACGGCTGGCGCCGTCAGATGGTGGAACACGGCGAGGCTCTCTACGACCACGCGCTGGCCCTCGCTCGTGAGGCCTGCGAGCGCATCTCCAGGATCGACGGCATCCACGTGAACGACCGCGACGACTTCTGCGGACCGGGAAGGGCAGCGGACATGGATCCGCTCCAGATCATCATCGACATCAGCGCCTGGGAGGTGACCGGCTACCGGGCCGCCGACTGGCTCCGTGCGCACCACCGCATCAACCTCCACGTCGCCGACCACCGTCGCATCAGCGCGCAGCTCACCCACGCCGACGACGCTGACACGGTGGAAGCGCTGGTGGCGGGCCTGACGGACCTGTCCGGGCACCGCGCGGAGCTGCGTACAGGCCGACCCGCCGAGGTCCCTCCGCCGCCGACGCTGCGACTGGAGCAGGTGATGCTTCCGCGCGACGCCTTCTTCGGCCGGACGGAGCAGGTCCCCTGGGAGAAGGCGGACGGGCGGATCGCCGCCGAGATGCTGACTCCTTATCCTCCGGGCATTCCGGCGGTGGTGCCGGGGGAACGTCTGAACGGCGATGTGCTGCGCTACCTGCGGACCGGCGTGAAGGCCGGCATGGTCGTGCCCGACGCGGTCGACACCGACGTCACGAGTGTCCGGGTCGTGCGGGATGAGTGATGCCGCGGAGGGCCGTGGCATCAGCGGCTCGCCGTTCGGACAGGCGGCCAGTCCATCGGCGCGCAAGCCCCCTTCCCGTCCGTTGCCTTCTGGAGCTGGCCTCGTCGTCACCGAGGACGTTGCTGTCCACGGCGGGGATGCCGTCGCGACGGTCGGCGCGAGAGGCAGAGGGAACGCCGCCGGTGCGGGAATCATCGCCCGTCTCCAAGATCTTCTGAAGGACGTGTGCGCAGCCCTGTCCGGGGCAATCGCCGCCCGTAGCCCCGTAGCCCACGCACACGGCTCCTGTGCGAGCTCGTTCGAACCCGGAGATGAGGCAGTCGATGTCCAGTACGACTCTGACCTCGGGGTCGCTTCCCAGCGGCCTGGTCGCCCTCCCGAGCGTCTACCGGCCCCAGGCGGACACGCGTCTGCTCGCGGCGGCCCTGGCCCGGGAGGAGGTCGGACCCCTCACGGACGTCCTGGAGATCGGCACCGGGACCGGTGCGCTGGGCCTCAATGCCGCGCGCAGGGGCGCCGCAGTGACGGCGGTCGACGTCTCCTGGGCCGCGGTGGCGACGGCACGGGTGAACGCCCTGGTCCGCCGACTGCCCTTGCGTACCCTGCACGGCGACTTCGCGGCGCGGACGAAGGGGCGACGCTTCGATCTGGTCGTGTCCAACCCGCCGTACGTGCCGGCTCCACAGGCCCGGTTGCCCCTGCGAGGTCCGCAGCGGGCGTGGGACGCCGGCCCTGACGGGCGCCTCGTGATCGACCGTATCTGCGCGGCAGCGCCGACCTTGCTGCGCCCCGGTGGTGTCCTGCTCATGGTGCACTCGGGCATGTGCGGGGCGGAGACGACGGTGGGCCGGCTGACCGGCGAGGGGTTGTCCGCCGCGATCACCGCGCGGGCCTCCGTCCCGTGGGGACCGGTCCTGCGTTCACGGCGGGCGTGGCTGGAAAGGCGAGGACTGGCGAGTGAAGACGAGCAGCGAGAGGAACTGGTGGTCATCCGTGCCTGCAACCCCTGAGCCGAGCCGGACGCCCGCCCGGCAGGTGTTCGTGGACCCGCAGGGGCCTGTCCTTGTGGAAGGCCCCGTGGAGGTGGTCCTGGACGACGGGTCGGTCGCCCGCTCCGACCGTTTCGCCGTCGCCGTCTGTGCGTGCCGGCGCAGTCGCACATACCCCTGGTGCGACACCAGCCACCGCCGCCGCGGGCGAACCGACCCGCCGAAGGAGAGTGGGAAGCCCTGATGCCCCCCGCCAGTCGGAGCGCCTCGGTCGCCGCCCGACCGCCTCGCCTCGCGGAGGAGCGGGGCGAGCTGTCCCGTGCCGTGCTCCGGGCCCTGAGGTCGGGCGGTCCTCCCCGGTACGCAGCCGCGGCCGTGACCGGAGCCGATCCCTGGGGCGAGGACCTCCAGCTCGCCCTCTACCTCCTGTACGAGCTGCACTACCGGGGCTTCGAGGAAGTGGACGACGCCCGCGAGTGGGACCCCGACCTGCTGCGGCTGCGCCGGGCGGTGGAAGGACGATTCCTCGACGCATTGCGTGCGGAGCTCTCCGATGCGCCACGGACGGTCACGGATGCTCTGGGGCCTCTTCTCATCGAGCCAGTGGATCTCAGCGGTAGCCTCAGCCACCGCCTGGAGACCGACGGCGAACTGTGGCACCTGCGGGAGTACGCGGCGCTGCGCTCGCTGTACCACCTCAAAGAGGCCGACCCGCACGTGTGGGTGATTCCGCGGCTCACCGGACGGGCCAAAGCATCCATGGTCGCCATCGAGTACGACGAGTTCGGTGCCGGCCGCGCCGAGCGCATCCACGCCGGGCTCTTCGCAAACCTTTTGGACGATCTCGGCCTCGACTGCACCTACGGCCGGTATGTGGATCACGCACCGGCGCCGCTCCTGGCGACCGTGAACGTGATGTCCCTCTTCGGGCTGCATCGGGCCCTGCGAGGGGCCCTCGTCGGCCACTTCGCCTGCGTGGAGATCACGTCGTCACCCGGATCTCGGCGTTTGGCCAAGGCGATGCGCCGCTGTGAGGCGGGAGCCGCCGCAGAACACTTCTACGCCGAACACGTCGAAGCCGACGCCGTCCACGAACAGGTGGTGCGCCACGGCGTGGTCGGCGGACTGCTGGCCGAGGAACCTGCTCTGGAGGCCGACATCGCCTTCGGCTGCGCGGCGACGGTCCTGTTGGAGGACCGGCTCGCCGACCACATCCGCAAGGCGTGGGACCTGGGACACAGTGCACTGCGCCACCCGCTCGCGTGAGGTCTCCGACGGAACCGCCATGGCGCCGTCCTCCACAGCGCCGTCCTTGAGTGAACCGCCGGTGTGCGGGTCAGTCCGTGGCGAGGATGATCGCGTACACCAGGAAGAACAGGGCGAACAGGGCGGTCAGTGACCAGATGATCACCAAGGGGCCGGCAGCCCAGCCTCGCCGCGGCGGACGGTACGGGCCGGTGCCCGTGCTCGTGCCCGACTCGGCCGGCGGAGTCCCGGAGCCTGTGTCGTCGGTGGGGATGCGGGGATCGGGGGCGGGGTCGGGGTTACTGGGTCCCGTCATGACGGTCATCTCCGGCGGGTCGCGAGCGGGGGGACGGACGACGCTCATCGGATGAGGCTCGGCGCCTGGCGTCTGTCCACCACGGAGCCATGCAAAACGGTCCCTCCTCGCATGCGCCGCAAGCCGCGCGTGAGAGGCACGCGGTGCAGGGGGGGGCAGTCCGCGAGCCGGTCATCGGCAGGGGTTGAACGGCGAGTGATCATGAGGCCTCCGGGTAGGTGCCGACGGTGATCTCGGTGGGCGTGGAGGAGGAGTATCTGCTGGTGGATCCGGTGACGGCCGTCCCGGCCCCAGTGGTCAGGGAGGTGCGCCGCGTGGCGGGGCTCGGCCCCTTCGCCGAAGGGGCCGAGATCCAGGACGAGCTGCTGCAGGCCCAGATCGAGGTGGCCACGCCCGTGTGCCGGACCCTCGACGAAGTGGGTGGCCACTTGCTCCGCCTGCGCCACGCGGTCGCCGAGGCCGCCGAGGCCGGCGGCTGCCGGGTGGCTGCCACGGGGGCCGCTCCCCTGCACGGCGGCAAGCCCGTACCCGTGACCCCCACACCGCGCTACCTGCGAATGGAGGACGACGCCCGCCGGCTGGTGGACGAACAGCTGATCTGCGGGATGCACGTACATGTGGGGGTCCCCGACCCGGAGACGGGCGTGGCGGTGCTGAACCGCATCCGGGGGTGGCTGCCCACCCTGCTGGCGATGTCGGCCAACTCGCCCCTGTGGGACGGTCGGGACACCGGTTTCTCGAGCTGGCGCACCATCCTGTTCGGCCGGTGGCCTGTCAGCGGCCCTCCGCCGCACTTCCACGGGGTCCGCGACTACGAAGACCACCTCGATCGGCTGGTGGCATCGGGGGTGATCGCTGACCGCGGGCAGGTCTACTGGCAGTCACGGTTGTCCGATCGCTATCCCACCGTCGAGGTGCGCTGCCCAGACGTCCAGCTTCGTGCTGACGACGCCGTCATGTTCGCCGGTATCGTCCGGGGGCTGGTGGCCACGGCGATCGTGGAGGAGCAGAGGGGCATCCCCCTGCCGGTGTTGACGCCGGAACTGGCACACGCCGCGAACTGGTACGCAGCCCGGCACGGCCTGAGCGGCAACCTGCTGGATCCCCGCGGCCGCCCCCATCCCAGCGGAGACGTGCTGTACGCCCTGCTGCGGCACATCACACCCGCCCTCGAGGAGGCGGGTGATCTTCAGGAGGTGGGCGGCCTCGTCCATCGGCTCCTGGAGCACGGCACGCCCGCCGAGCGCCAGCGTCGCGCCCTGGACGAGGCGGGCCTGCCGGGGCTGATCGACCTGGTGACCGGGGCCGGCGGGTCCGCATGACCAGCGTGGCCGACGACGCCCGGCGGGCAGGCCGCCTATGGAATCGGCGTTGCGGGACCGCGTCGAGTCGCTCGGCGCGCGTGCCGGTCAGGGCCCCGAGCGCCCCCGGGACTGCGCTGCGCAGCTGCTCCGCTCCATCAGGGGCACACGGACCCATCGGGTGAGCCCGGCGAAGACACCCGCTGCTGGCGTCGAACCCTCCGGTGGCGGTCCGGACGTGGTGTTCGTCGTCGCCCCCGAGGTGCGGGAAGAGGCGCGTGCGCTCAGAGTCGAGAGCGGCCCGGTGAAAGTCTCGCCTCAGGCTTGGGCGCGGTGCGCTGCAGAAGAAGGATGAGGAGACCTCGTGGGACGTGAGAACGACAAGCGCGAGACATGGGACAGCTTCCGCGAGCTGGTCAACATGCCGCCGGCGGAGCTGGAGCGCTGGCTCGACACCAGTACGTCGAAGGACGCCGGCGAGCACAAGGGGGGCCATGAGTCGACCGGCCACGCCTCTGGCCGCCACATCGTCGAAATCCTGCGCAAGACGAAGAGCGATCTGACCGACGCGGACTATCAGCACATGGCGAAGGTCAACGGCTACGTCCGCCGCCATCTGGCACAGCGGCCTTCCGGCGATGTACGGGACACCACCTGGCGCCACTCGCTCATGAACTGGGGGCACGACCCCCTTGCCGATTGAGACGTGCCCTCGCCGCTCATGGGCGCGCTCCTGTCCGGCTGACGACGGCGGTAGGCGAACAGGACGGGAGCCCTGCATCGACCGGGCCCCTGTCTTGCGTACGGGGAACAGGCACTGCCCCTGGGGGAAGACGGCGGTTTCTCGCCCCGCCGGTGGTACGGCTGTCCAGTGGCAGGGCGGTCGGGTCCCAGCGGGGTGGTGGGGCTACTCGTCGCCCTTGGCGACGACGTCGCCGACGGTCGCGGCGAGCGCCGTCAGCAGAGCGTCGGCGTCCTTGCGGGTCACCTCGGCGCGGTCGGCCGGGGCGGCGCTCAGCTCACTGCGGTTCATGGGTGGAGCACTCCGCATCTGTGGGCCCTCCCGCCCGTAACGCGGCTCGGCCACCACGCCGGAGGAACCCGGTGCGTGTGCGCCGGGCCTCGATGCGCGGCAGGGGCGGTGGCCAGGGTCTGTCGGCTGGGCCGTTCGGAGCCCGGGGAGTACCGCTGCGGATGACCTTTGGGGCCGCAGGCACAGGGGCGGGCAATGATGGAGGCATGTCTGATCGTGAGGACTTCCTTGAGTGGGTCAGAACCTCGCTGTACGAGGCGGAGGTCGCGCTGCACCAGGGGGATGCCGCTCCTCGGTGTGCGCTGTGGTCGCGTGCCGAGCCTGTGAGTGTCCTGGGGGCCTGGCGCAACGCCGTGGGGCGTGAGGAAGTGCAGGCCCTCTTCAGTAGCCTCGCGGAGGCCTTCTCCGACTGCACCTCGTACGCGTGTGAGCTGTTGGCCTACGACGTCCGTGGCGACATGGCCTACACCGTGGGTCTGGAACACACTTCCGCCTCCGTGAACGGGCAGCCCCGGACGTACACGCTGCGTGCCACGCAGGTGTACCGCCGGGAGGACGGCTTCTGGCGCGTCGCCCACCGGCATGGCGACACGGTGGGCGACTAGGCCGATCAGCCCGGCCTGCTGGGCGATGGTGCGGCCGCCCGTCACGTGGTGGCGGTCGCCTTGCTACCGGCTGGTGAGCAGGTGCGGCGACAGGGTTTTGATCATGGTGTTGGTCCAGCGCATCTGTCGCAGCGTCTGGGGGTGGCAGGAGGAGGCGAGGGCCAGGAGGCGGGTGTCCTTGGATGCCTGGGCGGCCTGGGCGAGCATCTCCCAGTGCAGGGAGTTGTACGCCGCCGCCAGATGGGTGTCGCGCAGGTCTTGGAGGAGGAGCAGGCCGGGTTCGGGGGGACTGCCGGTCGAGTCCGGGGCTTTCTTCCCGTGCGTGGTGCGCAGGCCTTCGGACGCCTTGGGCGGGTCGTCAAGGGTGAGGTCGTAGTGGGTGGCGATGTCGGCCAGGGCTTGGAGGTGTTCTCGTGACCAGGCGGCGATGTCGGTGGCCACGTGGTGGACCTCGTGTTCGGCGCGGTGGCGCTCGGAGAGGGTCATGAGGTGATGGACGAGGTCGCGTTCGCCTTGGTGGAGGGCGCTCAGGGTGTGCTGGATGCCGTTCACCGGTCGACCTCCTTGGTGTGCCGCGCGGGGTGGGGCGTCTGGGTGACGTGCGCGGCGGGCCCGCCGGTGGTGGCGGGTACGTGGTGAGGGATCGTGGGCGCGGAGGCGGCGGTGGTGGGTGCCGGTGAGGGAGTTCCGTCGCCGTGTGCGACGCGGGTGAGGGCGGCTGCGGCGGTCTTGAACATCGGCTGTTTGGAGGCGGGATCCCAGTCGGTGATCGTGGTCTCGTTGGCCGCGCGGCCCGCCGTGCCGGCGTCTGGACCGGATCCGGCGGGGGTGTCGCAGTAGCCGTAGTGGAAGGGCACGAAGAGCACTCCGGGGCGCAGGTCGGTGACGCGCAGCCGTCCCCGCAGTGCGCCGCGACGGGTGGTGACCTCGACCAGGTCTCCTTCGCCGATCCCGGTCCGCTCCGCGTCCTGTGCGGAGATCTCGACCCACACGTCGGGGGCTGCTGTGTTCAGTTGGCGTGAGCGGCCGGTCTTGGTACGGGTGTGGAAGTGGTAGATGGTGCGGCCGGTGGTGAGCTGGAAGGGGTAGTCCTCGCTCGGTTCCTCGTGCGGGGGGAGGTACTCGGCGGCCTTGATCATGGCTTTGCCGTCGGGGTTGAGGGATCGGTACGCCACGGCGTCCTCGCCCGCGCCGGTGACCAGGTCCTTGCCGTAGGTCTCGCAGGCATCGGGGTGTGCCCAGGTGATGCCGTCGGTGTAGAGGCGCCGGGTGCCTCGTGGCGCTTGGTCGTTGACGGGCCACTGGATGCCGCTGCCGCCGCGCAGCATGTCGTAGGACAGGCCGGTGTAGTCGCACGGACGGCCTGCGCTGCAGCGTTTCCATGCCTCGAAGGCGCTTTCCGGGTCGTGCCAGGTGATCAGCGGTGCGTCGTCCTTGTCGCGGAAGTCCATCCGGCGGGCGTAGTCGAGGAGGATGTCGAGGTCGGGCCTGGCCTCGCCGGGCGGCTCCACGGCCTTGTCCGTGAGGTGCACGGTGCGGTCGGCGTTGGTGAAGGTGCCGGTCTTCTCCCCCCAGGTCGCCGCCGGCAGCACCACGTCCGCGAGCTGGGCGGTTTCGGTCAGGAACAGGTCCTGCACCACTGTGAAGAGCCGCTCTTGCGACAGGATGGAGCGGACGCGGGCCAGCTCGGGCAGGGAGACCGCGGGGTTGGTTCCACTGATCCAGAGCATGCGCAGCGTGCCCTGTTCGGCGTAGCGGAACATCTGCAGCGCGTGGGTGGGCGGCGCGTAGTGGGGAATGGTGGTGGGGTCGACGTTCCAGACTTTCGCGAGGTCGGCGACGTGTGCGTCGTTCTGCCAGTTGCGGAAGCCGGGCAGGTCGCCGTTGGCGCCGCATTCGCGGGTGTTCTGGGCGGTGGGCTGTCCGTTCATCTGCAGTACCCCGGCGCCCGGCTTGCCGAGCATGCCTCGGAGCAGGTGCAGGTTGTTGACCTGGACGGCGGCCGCGGTGGCCTGGTGGGACTGGTAGATGCCCTGCAGCACGGTGGACAGCAGGCGGTCGGCGGTGCCCAGGAGTTCGGCAGCTTCGACGATCCGGGCTGCCGGCACGTCGCAGATGCCCGACGCCCATGCGGGTGTGCAGGTCGCGACCCGGTCCGCGAGTTCCTCGTAGCCGACCGTGTGGGCCTGGAGGTAGTCGTGGTCGACGCGGTCGGTGCGGATGATCTCGTGCAGGAGGGCGTTGAGCAGGGCGACGTTCGTGCCGATACGGGGAGCGAGATGCACGGCGGCCCTGCGGGCCACCGGGGTGGGCCGGGGGTCGACGCACAGCAGGCGGGGCGGGTCGGTTCCCTCCAGCCGGTCCAGGACGCGCATCCACTGCACAGGCTGCGTCTCGGCGATGTTGTGGCCGAAGAGCGCGATGACGTCGGCGTGGTCGATGTCGTCGTAGCTACCGGGCTGCCCGTCGCAGCCGAAGGACTCCTTCAGTGCCTCGGCCGCCGTCGAGGTGCACAGGCGCGTGTTGCCGTCCAGGTGGTTGGTTCCGATGCCGGCCCGGGCCAGTACCGCGAGGGTGTAGTACTCCTCCAGGAACAGCTGCCCGCTGGTGTAGAAGCCGAGGGCTCCTGGGCCCTGCTCGGCCAGGAGTTTGCGGGAGTGGGGCACGACGCGGTCCATCGCGGTGTCCCAGTCGGTTTCCACCAGGCGTCCGCCCTCGCGGACCAGCGGACGGGTCAGCCGGTCGGGTGAGGCGTTGGCCTGCCAGCCGAAGAGGTCCTTGGGGCCGAGCCTGCCGCGGTTGACCCGGTCGACGGCCCTCCCCCGCACCCCGGCCATCCGGCCGTCGATCACTGCGATGTCCATGGCGTCCCCGTCGGAGTGCAGGATCGACGCCGCTTGCACCCACCGCTGCACCATGCCTGGCTCCACGCCCTCGGCAAGGAAGGTGTCCACCCGGGCCGCCCACGGCTCGTGACGTCCGTGAGGCACCCGGCCGCCCCAGGGATCGGCGATCCGGTCCACCGAAGACTCCATCATGATCTCCTTGCCCGCTCTTCGACGGCTCTCCCTGTACGCCTCAACCGCAGTGGCTGTGCGGTCTTCGACCACACTCAGCCCCTTCCCCGCCTTGGAATCGCCAGTCATCCGGTTGCGGCAGCGACCGTCTCGTCGAGATCCGGGCGGCGGCCGTAGGGGCGCGAGCGCCCTTCGTTGCGGGGATGAGGGGGCCTGCCGCTCTGGTTGCGAGCAGGGCCGAGCAGTTTGTGGCCGATGTGGTGCGCTGTCGCTGCCCCGGCTGGAGAGCATTGCGCCCGTCTCCTCCGATGACGCGCGCCGGTGCACGGCGGCGTCACGGCCAGGCTCACCGCTGGTGCGGGACTCGCCGGGCGGTCGGCCGCGGGCGGAAACCCGCATCCGGCCACATGATGGAGTCACCGCAGATCGCAACGGAGGCTGATGGATGATCGAGATCGCCGACGTCCGGGAGTGGCGTGAGCACGATGTCCTCGACAGTGACGGCAAGAAGATCGGCACGCTTGAGTCGGTCTACGTGGACACCGCCACGGACGAACCGTCGTTCGCGACGGTCACGGTCGGGCTGCCCACCCGGCACCGGCTGGTCTTCGTGCCCATCGCCGACGCCACGGTCGGTCCGGGCTATCTCAAGGTCCCCTTCGGCAAGTCCCTGGTGAAGGACGCTCCCGCCATCGACACCGACGGGGTGCTGCCGGCCGAGGAGGAACCACAGGTCTTTGCGCACTACCAGCTGGAATACCAGCCTGGCGCCGGCGGCGAGCGACGCCTGGCCAGGCGCTGAACCGTGGAGAGAAGCCGTGATGGTCTTCGTCCTGCTGCTCGTCATCGCCGCGATCGTCCTCGGCATCGTGGGCGCGGTCGCTGATGGGCTCTTCTACCTCCTGGTCATCGGCGTCGTCGTCTTCGTCGTCGCGCTGGCCTTGGGAACTGCACGGTTGAGGCGGGCTGGACGGCGCCCGGTCCGCTAGCCACCCGGTCAGCGGCCGGGATCGCTGTCGAGCCCCGCGGCTTGCCGGTCTGCTGTGCGGGCTCGTGCTTTCGCTTGGTGCAGTGCGGTCAGGTGGGCGAAGGCGATGACGTTGGCGTCGTAGCCGTGTTTCTTGTCGAAGCGGCCGCCGCAGGTAATAAGTCTGAGTTCGGCACGGCCGGTGGATCCGTAGACCTTGCGGTCGGGGAAGGTGTTTTTGGCGTAGGTGCTCACCTCGTCGACGGTGAAGACGGCGGCGGTGCGGTCGGCGCGTGTGACTTTCACGGTGTCGCCGCGGTGAAGGACCTTGAGGTTGAGGAAGACAGCGGGTCCGGTCGGGGTGTCGCGGTGACCGACGAGGACGGCTGTGCCCTTTTCGCCGGGGGCCGGTCCGGCTTGGTGCCAGCCCGCCGTCATCGGCTTGTCCAGCGGTGGGGCGCCGAGTCGTCCCCGGCTGTCGAGGCGCAAAGGGATGAGGGGGGCTTCCACGAAGAGGGCGGGGATGGCGACCCTCACCGGCCGTGAGCGCGACAGCGGCGCATGCGCGGCCGGCAAGGAGGCCGGCTGGGGGCCGCCGCCTGCGGCGTCGTCCGCACGGACGGCCCCGGCGACGGCGGCTGAGGAACCGGGTTCCTCATCTGAGGAGCAGGCCGACACCATGCCCGTCAGGGACGCGAACGTCACTGACAGGGTCATGGTGAGTCGGCATGCGCGACTGGGTCCCCGCCGCCGCCGTGAGGGATGCTGCTGCCTAGGCCTCATTGCGGGCTCGGCGCACCGCGGACCGGCGGACCACGACCAGCGCCGCGATGCCCAGGGCGCCGGCGGTCAGCGCGGCACCCGTGCCGAAGGAGGAGTCGCCCTCGGCGCTGAGCGTCTGCATGTCCGGGACACCGCCGCCGCCGGCCGGAACGGCGCCGGAGGGCTGCTGGTAGCCCGAGCCTGCGTTGATCTCCGTGGCGGGGCGGCTGTTCGGACGGTCCGGACGGCTCCCGCTCTGGCCCGCGGCACGGCCATCACAGTCGATCTTGAAGGTTCTGTTCTTCGGTCCGGACGGGACCGTCCACACCAGCTGGTAGGTGCCTTCCGGCAGGAGGTAGCGCTCGCTGCGGGCCGCGCCGTTGACCAGCGGCAGCGTGCTGACCAGGGTGTCACCCGGCGGTACGGTCGGCGGCTGCTCGGTGATCGTCCAGGGGACCGCCGGGAAGGACTCGAAGTTGCTCGCCACCAGCGTGAACGCGCAGACCTCGACCCCGTCCTGGCCGCGTGAATGCCAGCCCGCGGAACGGACGTTGAGGTCACCGCTGTCACCGGGAGCGGCGTGGGCGGCCGGGGCGCCGATGAGGGCGACGCCGGCGATGGCGGCAGCCGCGGCCGCGGTGGCACCAGCACGGATGCCGGTCAGACGCAGAGGGCAGGAGCCTCCCGGACAGCCGAGGCCCTGCGAGGGCCGTGTCGGCGAGGAGCGACCGCAGCGACTTCCGGGAGGCCGCCGCGCGCCCCTCGGGCGTCTGCCACCGGCTCGATGCCCTCGCGCCACGCCACCACCGCGGCCGTGAGCTGGTCACCCCTGAACCACTCCCCCAGGGTGGCGGCCCCAGGCTGGGACCAGTGAGCAGCCGGAGCTTGGGCCGGTCTGGGCTGGATGCCCGCTTCCAGGAAAATTCCTTCTTCGCGGCATGGGGCCGGCGAGGCAGGCTGCCTGCGGGTGGCTGTGGCCAGGGCAGCCGGGAGCGCGTCGTATCGCGGAATCGCAGCCGCGTGAGTGATGCTGGGCTCCTCCAGTTCTCTTGTGCATTACTGGACTGAGGGCGGCCCCGGTTTCGACGAGACAGGGGCCGCCCTTGCTGCTGTCACGCGACCGGCCGGCCACGCAGGCCCGTTCGCGTCCGGCGGGGCGCGCCGGCCCTCTCACTCTGCGGCGCGGGACCGGCTACGGCGTGAGGATCGTCTTGGACCTGGTCGGCCGACTCTCTGCTGACGGGCCCATGGCCTCCGGATGGGCCGCCAGTAAGGGGGCAGAGGCTCAGCATGAATGACGTAGAAGAGAAGAAACCAGGCGAAATCGTCACGCAGAGTGGCATCTACGCGTGTGATTGTGGCCGGGAGCACGTGTGGAGCAAGAGCACCGATGTCCGCGGGCATCGGTTCCCTCCCCTGCCCTACGACTGCACGGGCCAGGCATGGGTCCTGCGCACACAGGCGCATCCGGACGAGGACTGAGGGCGGCTGTGCGGCTGCGGACCAGCGACCCCCACGCGCCGGGGTGGCGTCGCGTGCGCCACGGCCGCGGGTTCCGCTACCTCGGCGGGGACGGGCAGTCTCTGTCTCCCGCCGATCGTGACCGGGTGCGTGCTCTGGTGATCCCGCCGGCCTGGCAGGACGTCTGGATCTGTCCCTGGCCGAACGGCCATATCCAGGCGGTGGGGACGGACGCCGCCGGACGGCGCCAGTACCTCTACCACCCCCATTTCCGCGAGCAGCAGGACGCCGCCAAGCACGAGCACGTGCAGCGCGTCGCCCGTTCCCTGCCCCGCTTGCGGGACCAGGTGGCCATCGACATCGACGGGCGCGGACTGACACGGACCCGCGTCCTGGCGTGTCTGACGCGCCTGCTGGATCTGGGTTTCCTCCGTATCGGCGGAGAGACTTACGCTCGCGACAACGGCAGTTTCGGCCTGACGACTCTGCTTCGCGAACACGCTGCCTGCCGAGGCGGTGAAATCCGCCTTCACTTCCCCGCCAAATCCGGCAAGGACATGACGCGTGTCCTCGTGGACGCACCAGCGCACGCGGTGATCCGTGCCCAGCTCCGGCGCAGAGACGAGGGCCCACGGCTGTTCATGTACTGGGAGCGCGCAGCGTGGCACGAGTTGCATGGCGACGACCTCAATGCCTACCTGCAAGACCGGTCGGGACAGGACGTGACCGCGAAGGACTTCCGGACGTGGTCCGCCACCGTCCTGGCCGCGGTCGCCCTGGCGGTCTCCGACGGCACCACCGATGCCTCCCCCGCCCGTCGCGCCAGGGTCGTCTCCCGTGCCGTGCGCGAGGTCAGCGGGTACCTGGGCAACACCCCGGCCGTGTGCCGGGCGTCCTACATCGACCCGCGCGTCATCGAGCTCTACGAGCAAGGGGAGACCATCGCGGCCGCCCTGGGCAAGCTGGGCGAGGAAGGCGTTCTCGGCCGCCCGGCCACCCACGGCCGCGTCGAACGTGCCGTTCTGCAACTTCTGCGATCGGCAGACAAGTAGCGCCTCACAGGCCCGCAGCGCGCCCGACTGGTGATCGTGCTCACGGGACCGCTCACCCGCTGAAGGAGTTCCACGCTTTCCTGCGGCGCTTGTTTCACCTTGATGGTCGGGCGCCCGGAGGCGATCGGGCCAGAGTCCGTGGCTTTGCAGAGGAGGCGTTTTCCGTCGTGAGCCTCGGGCAGGTGCTTGGCGATCCGTGGGAGCCGGGCGACGGAGCGTTCACCGCGCCCGCGCGAGGGGCAGTCGTCCCCCCGTTCCACCGGCTCCTTGGCCATCGGTCGCCGTCGACACGAGGTGCGACGGCGAGTTAGGAGCGATCATGAAAGCGGCAGTGTACGAAGGTCCGCGCACGGTGACGGTCAAGGACGTTCCGGATGCGCGGATCGAGCACCCCAATGACATCCTGGTCAAGATCACCACCACCAACATCTGTGGTTCCGACCTGCACATGTACGAGGGGCGGACCTCGTTCGAGACGGGCCGGGCGATGGGGCACGAGAACCTCGGCCAGGTCGTCGAGACCGGCAAGGCGGTCAGCAAGGTCCAGGTCGGGGACTGGGTGGTCCTGCCCTTCAACATCGCCTGCGGGTTCTGCAAGCAGTGCGAGCAGGGCCTGACGAACTACTGCCTGACCATGCAGCCCAAGGCAGACATGGCGGGCGCGGCCTACGGCTTCGCGGAGATGGGCCCGTACCAGGGCGGTCAGGCAGAACTGCTGCGGGTGCCCTACGGGGACTTCAACGCCCTGCGCCTGGGCGAGGACGCCGGCGAGCGTCAGCTCGACTACGTGATGCTGGCCGACATCTTCCCCACCGGCTACCACGCCACCGAGATGGCGGGCGTGAAGCCCGGCGACCAGACCATCGTCTACGGCGCCGGGCCGGTCGGCCTGATGGCCGCCTACTCGGCGCTCCTCAAGGGCGCCGGGCGGGTGTGGGTCGCCGACCACCAACCCGACCGGCTGCGGCTGGCGGAACAGATCGGCGCCATCCCCGTCAACACGGCCGAGCAGGACCCGGGAGAGGTCGTCAAGGAGGCCACCTTGGGGTTGGGGGCCGACAACGGCTGCGAGTGCGTCGGTTATCAGGCTCATGACCCGCAGGGTGAGGAGGACGCGAGTCTGACCATGAACGGGCTGATCGACGCCGTGCGGTTCACCGGCAGTCTCGGAGTTGTCGGAGTGTTCATCCCCGAGGACCCGGGCGGCGCCGAGGCCCAGGGCGAGCTCGCGGCCCAGGGCAGGATCCCGATCGACTTCGGCATGCTGTGGTTCAAGGGCCAGCACATCGGCACCGGCCAGGCCCCGGTCAAGCGCTACAACCGGGCCCTGCGCGACCTCATCGCCGGCGGGAAGGCCGAACCCAGTTTCCTCGTGTCCCACGAACTCGGCCTCGATGAGGCACCCGAGGCGTATGAACGCTTCGACAACCGCGACGACGGATGGACCAAAGTCGTTCTGCACCCCGGCGGATGACACAGGCCGTGGGCACTTGGGGTCTGTCACCGGGGAACGCACCAGGGGCCCGGCTGGGCCGGACCCCTGTGTGTTGGTAGCGGGGACAGGATTCGAACCCGCGACCTCTGGGTTATGAGCCCAGGGAGCTACCGAGCTGCTCCACCCCGCGTCGGTGGTCCCACCGTATACAGCAGGCGACGCGGGGTGCTGAGCATTCTGTCAGTGGATCAGCCGCGGACGATGTTCTCGGCCTGCGGACCCTTCTGGCCCTGCGTGACGTCGAAGGTGACCGCTTCGCCCTCGACGAGTTCGCGGAACCCGTTGCCGGAGATGTTGGAGTAATGGGCGAAGACGTCAGGGCCGCCGTCCTGGGCGATGAACCCGAAACCCTTCTCGGCGTTGAACCACTTCACGGTACCGCTGGCCATGCTTGTGTCCGTTCGATCTTGCCGGGTTTCCCGGCCTGTGTCGTGAGGAGCCTGCGCCTTGAGGAGCGGGCCCATGGTCCGTTCTACCCCACTGACGGCTCCGTCGTTTGATCATCCGCCCGTGAGTTCAAAGCAGCCCGGCAGAAGGGTCGCGGCGCTGCTCTTCATGAACGTAGGGCCTGCGGCGGAGCGCGGGAGCGCCGAGCTGACTGCCGGCGCGCCGCTCTTCTCGGGCCGGCGTCGGTCACGGCCGGCCGCTCCACAGGCTCAGAGCGGACAGGGCCGCCCAGGTCGAGGCGGGAGCCGCCACTGGGAGGCGCGCGTCTGTGGTCTCGAGCAGGGTGCCGAACAGGACCGCGTCGCCGGCGTCGGCTGCCCCTCGGCGCCACGTGGCGGAGCTCCGGACTTCCTCGCTGCCCGCGGTGAGCATGGCGATCCGATGAGTGTGTCGCGGACTCCGACAGTGCTGATCAGCAGTCTGGTCTGGCGGGGCACGTCTTCGGGGTCCAGGGGCAGCGGCACTGATGAGCGCGGTCGCGGCGCCGGGCAGGTGACGGGCATCGACGGGCTCACATCCTCTCCCTGCAGTGCGCTTGGGTTTTCCTTCATGCGGTCAGCCCGCCCCAGGGAGCCGGCCGAGGCACCACGTCTCGTGAGCTGCGGTGGAGGAGGCGTACGGGGGGTCTGTCACCGCGAGCGGGATACGCGATGCCCATGCGGGTAGCCGGACGACATGGACACCACGACCGAAACCACGCCCCTGCGTGCCGTCGCACTGGTCTGCACGCTCTCGCCGTCGCCGAAGGCCTCCAGCTCTCAGCTGCTGGCGGAGCAGACCATGGCCGCCCTGTCCGATCACGGCGTCACGGGGAAGGTGATCCGGATCGCCGACCACGACGTCAAGCCGGGCGTCGGAGTCGACATGGGAGACGGCGACGCCTGGCCGGAGATCCGCGACACGATCCTCGGGTGCGACATCCTGATCCTGTCCACACCGATCTGGCTCGGGCATCCCGCCAGCATCGCCCAGCGCGTCCTGGAACGGCTCGACGCCGAACTCGGCGAGAGTGACGACGAGGGCCGCCCGCTCACCTACGGCAAGGTCGCCGCCGTCTGCGTCGTCGGCAACGAGGACGGCGCCCACAAGGTCAGCGCCGACCTCTTCCAGGGCCTCAACGACGTCGGCTTCTCCCTCGCCCCCCACGCCGTCACCTACTGGGTCGGCGAAGCCATGCAGGGCACCGACTACCAGGACCTCGACAAGACCCCCGAGAAGACCGCCGCCACGACCAAGACCCTCGCCTCGAACACCGCACACCTCGCCCGCCGCCTCAAGGCAGCCGCCTACCCCCCGTCCGCCTGACCTCACCCCCTGCGCTGGAAGGAGGCTCCGATGCCTTCCCACGACCAAGCCCGTCTGACCGACCCGGTGTCGCTGTATCCCCGTCCGCCCTTTCCTAACCAGGACCAGGACCATCCCGGTTCGACCGAGGCCATGGATCCGCGCCCGGATCACGGTGAGGACTCCTACCAGGGGCGTGATCTGCTGCGCGGCCGCAAGGCGCTGGTCACCGGCGGGGACTCGGGCATCGGCAGGGCCGTCTGTCTGGCTTTCGCCCGGGAGGGCGCCGACGTCGTCTTCACGTATCTGCCCGAGGAGGCGGACGAGGCCGAGGAGACCGCCCGTCTCATCCGTGACGCCGGGCGCGCGGCGGTGGCGGTCGCCTGCGACATCCGCTACGAACGCGAGTGCACCGACCTCGTCGCCACGGCCGTCAGCGAGCTGGGCGGCCTCGACCTGCTCGTCAACAACGCCGCCTACCAGATGTCCCAGCCGGACGGGATCGAGGCGATCACCACCGAGCAGTTCGACCGGGTGATGAAGACAAACCTGTACGGGATGTTCTGGCTGACCAAGGCGGCGCTGGCCCACATGCCGCGCGGCGGCTCGGTGATCAACACCACTTCCGTGCAGGGCTATCAGCCCAGCCCGCATCTCCTGGACTACGCCATGACGAAGTCCGCGATCGTCTCCTTCACCCACAGCCTCGCCCAGATGCTCGCCGAGCGGGGCATCCGCGCCAACGCCGTGGCCCCCGGGCCGGTGTGGACGCCCCTGATCCCCGCGACGATGCCCGACGCGACGAAGTTCGGTGAGCAGTCGCCGCTAGGCAGGCCCGCGCAGCCGGCGGAGATGGCGCCCGCGTACGTGTTCCTCGCCTCCCACCAGGCGTCCTACATCACCGGTGAGATCGTCAACGCCACCGGCGGAACTCCCCTGCCGTGACGCCGGGCGACGCCCTGCGCCGGATCGCCTTTCTCCTCGAACGGCGTGGGGCCTCACCGTACCGGGTCCGTGCCCTCCACACCGCGGCCGATGCCGTGCCGGACCTGCCGCTGGGTCCGGTGGACGCCGCCCGGGCCGCACGCCTGCGCGCCGTGGGTCCGGTCACCGCCCAGGCGATCTCCCAGGCGTCCACCGGTGCCGTGCCGGACTACCTCGTCCACCTGGAGCCGCATCCGGGGCGAACGCCCGCGCCGCACGGGACCTCGCGGCCGCCGGCACCGAAGACCGCCATCCGACGGCTCCCTCGGCCAGGATGACGACCTGCTCGAACGGCTCGACATCGTCGCCGCATCCATGCCCTCCCCGCTCCGCTCGGAGACCGAGCCGATGGCCACCCGCTTGCTGGCCGCGGTGCGCAACCCCCGCACGGACGTCCTGGGACACGGCACGGGCCGGAGCGTCACCGGACGGGGCGCCCGCCCTCCCGCTTCGACGCCGCCCCCTGCATGGTGTGCACGGTCGGGCGCGCAGGGTGGGCACCTCGCTGGGCCCGTGCCGCCCGCGTCCTGCGCAGGGGCTCTGGAGGCGCTCGCCGGCAACGTTGCGGGGCAGCGCTGCGACGAGCGGTCCCGGCGGGTGAGTCCCCCCTCGACGGCGGGCGGTGAACGCCTGCCGGTCCCCCGCTCGCCCCGTCCGGCAGGTCCGGGCTGGGCGGCTTCTCACGGAATCCTTGTCTGCTTCGCGTGGAATACGTCGTTATACGGGTACGTGCAGCGCGACCGTGGTTTCGCACGACGAGGAGGGTCACGTCATGCCTCGAGGATCCAGCGCCAAGCGTGAGCGCCAGTACGAGCACATCAAGGAGTCCGGGGAGAAGCGGGGGATGTCCGAGGGCCGGGCGAAGGAGATGGCTTCCCGGACGGTGAACAAGGAACGCGCGCGTTCGGGCGAGAGCAAGACCGCGAGCCGTAGTTCGACCCAGGGCAAGTCCGCCTCGCAGCGGGGTGGCGAGAAGTCAGGTGGCGGGGGCAGCTCGTCGGGTCGCACCAAGGACGACCTGTACCAGGAGGCGAAGCAGCGCGGCATCGAGGGCCGCTCCACGATGACCAAGCAGCAGCTCAAGAACGCCCTCGGCCACTGACCTGGGATCGGACTCTCAGGCCGGATTCCGTATCGCATTCAGGAGGATTTCCTGTGGCCGTCCGTCACCAGCTCGTCCGCCGTCCGCCCCGTTCCGTGTGGGCAGTCCTCGCCGATCCCACGCGGTACGGGGAGTGGGTGGTGGGCCCCTCGCAGTCCACGCCGCTCGATGCCACTTGGCCCGCAGCGGGATCCCGGTTGCGCTACACCATCCGGCTGGGCCCTTGGTCGGCCGAGGGTTCCACGACCGTACGTCACCAGGAGACCGGCAAAGAGCTGGAGCTGGAGGCGGCTTTCAAGTCTCTGGGCACGGCTCGGATCTTCCTCCAGCTGCGGCCATGGGGCGAGGAGACGCTCGTCGTGTGCGACGAGCACCCACTGCGCGGGCTGGGCGGCTCCCTGCACAACTCCGTGAGCGAGGGGCTCCTCCAGCTCCGACACCGAGGCATGCTGGCCCGCCTGGCCAGACTCGTCGAGCAGCAGCCCCGGGAGGTGCTCGATGCCTGACGCGGTGGTGATCGGCGCAGGCCCCAACGGACTGGTGGCCGCCAATCTCCTCGTCGATGCCGGGTGGAGCGTGGAGGTCCTGGAGGCGCAGGCGGAACCCGGCGGGGCCGTGCGCAGTGACCGCGGGGTGCACCCCGAGTATGTGTCGGACGTCTTCAGCGCCTTCTATCCGCTCGCCGCCGCTTCCCCGGTACTGGCCCGCCTGGACCTGGCCGCCGAGGGCCTGCGCTGGAGCCACGCCCCTGCCGTCCTGGCTCATCCCCTGCCCGACGGGCGGTGTGCGGTGCTGGAACGCCGGGTGGAGGACACCTGCGCGGGGCTGGCAGGGTTCGCCGGCGAGGACGGCGCAGCCTGGCTGGAGATGTACCGGGCATGGAGCCGGCTCGGGCCGGATCTCGTCCAGGCTCTGTTCACGCCCTTCCCCCCGGTGCGCTCCGGGGTGCGGCTGGCCGCGAAGGTCCGGGCGTCGGGAGGGCTGCGGCTGGCCAGGAAGCTGGCCCTGCCGGTGCGCCGTCTGGGCGAGGAGGAGTTCGCCGGCGAGGGCGGCCGGATCCTGCTCGCCGGGAACGCCCTGCACGCGGATCTGCCCCCCGAGGCGGCGGGCAGCGGCGGCTTCGGCTGGCTGATGTCGATGCTCGGGCAGAGCCACGGCTTCCCCGTCCCCGTGGGAGGGGCCGGCGCGCTCACCGCGGCGCTCACCCACCGGCTGCGGCGCCGCGGCGGCATCCTGCGCTGCGGCGAGCGCGTCGAGGCCGTCCTCCTGCGGTCCGGCACCGCGACCGGCGTCAGGACCACCGGCGGGGAAACCGTCGGGGCGCGCCGGGCCGTCCTGGCCGACACCTCTGCGCAGGCCCTGTACCGGGACCTGGTCGGCGAGGAGCATCTCCCCAGCCGTCTGGTGCGGGACCTGGATCGCTTCCAGTGGGACTTCGCGACCTTCAAGGTCGACTGGGCCCTGACCGGCCCGGTGCCGTGGACGGCGCCACAAGCGGCCGGCGCGGGGACCGTCCACCTCGCCCGCGGCCTCGACGCACTCACCCGCTTCGCGGCTCAGATCGCCGCCCGGCAGGTCCCCGACGAGCCGTTCACCCTCTTCGGGCAGATGACGACCGCCGATCCGAGCCGGTCACCGTCCGGCACCGAGTCGGCGTGGGCGTACACCCATCTTCCGCAGGACATCACCGCCGATGCCGGCCCCGACGGCATCACCGGCCGTTGGGACGACCGCGAGCAGCGGGCCATGGCCGACCGCGTCGAAGCCCAGGTGGAAGCCTTCGCACCGGGCTTCCGCGAACGGATCGCCGCCCGCCGCATCCTGGCCCCCACCACCTTGCAGGCTCTGGACGAGAACCTCCACAACGGCGCCATCAACAACGGCACCACCGCCCTGCACCAGCAGCTCGTCTTCCGGCCCACGCCCGGGACCGGCCGACCCGAGACACCTGTCAGACACCTGTACCTGGCCTCCGCAGCCGCGCACCCCGGCGGCGGCGTTCACGGCGCGCCCGGCGCCAACGCCGCCCGGGCCGCCCTGCGCTCCCACGGCTGGTCCCGCCTGCTCCACGACGCCCAGCGCGTATGACGCCGTGCCCCTGGGAGCACGAGGCCGTTGCCGCCAGGGGTGCGCCGCGCCACGTCGAGACCCGTGTCCGCCCGGATCGCGTGACGGCTCCCGGCGGACGTGGCTTAGGCCGGGCGGGCGGAATGCCGTGGCGTCGGCGGCCAAGGGCACCAGGCTCGCTGCGCAGGCCGGGGATCGTGGGTGATGGTGCCCGGCTGTACGTCGGGAGTACTGCCACTGCGAAGGGAGCCATGTGGACGCGCTCGTGTTGCTGCGCGATGACCACAAGGTCGTGGAGAAGCTGTTCAAGGGGTTCGAGAAGACCCAGGACGTCGATCTGGCGGAGCGGCGCAGCATCGCCGACGAGGTGATCGAGGAACTCACGGTCCATGCCTGGATCGAGGAGCAGGTTTTCTACCCGGCCGCACGCGAAGCCGCTCCCGACACGACCGATCACATCCTCGAAAGTATCGAGGAGCATCACGCAGTCGTGTGGATGCTGTCCGAGCTCAAGGACATGGACCCGGCCGACGAACGCTTCAAAGCCACGATGAACGTTTTGATGGAGAACGTCCGTCACCACGTGGAGGAGGAAGAAGAGGAGTGGTTCCCCGACGTCCGCAAGGCCATGGGCCGCAACCGCCTCACCGAGATCGGCCGGCAGCTCGAAACGCAGAAGGGCAAGGCGCCACGCGATCCGCTCGCGGTACCGAGCGCAGCGAACAGATGAGCACGGCCGAGTCGACCCGCCCGAATCGTGCAAGCTGGCGCCGTCGTCCGGCGCTGGCAGCACTGGCCGCGGCCGTGATGGTTCTCGTGCTGGGCGGGTGCGGGGCGTCCGAACCCCGGCTGGAAAGCGCGCGTCAGGCAGCCATCGCGTTCGAGGACACGCTCGCCCGCGCCGACTACAACGCAGCGTGCACGCTCCTGGCCCCGCAGACCCGACGCCAGCTGGAACAGGACAGTGACAAGCCTTGCGGGACGGCTCTGGCCGACGAGCACCTCCCGGCCGCGGACCCCGTCCGCACGACACAGGTGTACGGGCGCCAGGCGCTGCTGCGTCTGGAGGGGGACACGTTGTTCCTGTCGCAGTTCGACGAGGGGTGGATGGTCGTGGCGGCCGGCTGCGAACCGCAGCCGGGCAAGCCCTACCAGTGCATCGTGAAGGGCGGCTGAGATGCGCGTCCTGTTCGTCACCTGCCTCGTGGTCATCGTGGGCGGACTGGGTTACTTCACCGCCATCGGGGTGATGTACCGGTGAACCGTCCCCTCAACGAGCACCGCCGGCCACGCTTCTTGCACGACAACAGCCTCACCCTCGCCTTCGGAATCGCCTTCCTGCTGGTCCTCGCCGGCCAGGCCCTGGCCGGGCACGCCGAATTCAACGAGGCACTCGCCGTCGACGGCATGCAGCAGTTGACGCTCGGCGAGTACCTGATGTCGTCCGACTTCGCCGTCGACGTCACCGAGAACTGGCAGTCGGAGTTCCTGCAGTTCTCCCTCTACATCTTCGGAACCGTCTGGCTCCTGCAGCGTGGCTCCCCCGAATCCAAGGAACTCCACAAGGCAGGCACGGAAAGCGACCGCGAGCAGAAGGTCGGCGACCACGCCACGGCGCATTCCCCCCGCTGGGCGGGAACGAAGGACTGGCGCCAGCACCTCTACGCACGCTCCCTGGGCATCGTCATGGCATCGCTGTTCCTGCTGTCCTGGCTCGCCCAGTCCATCGCCGGCACCGCGGCCTACAACGAGCAGCAACTCCGTGAACTCCAGCCACCCATCTCCTGGCCCGCCTACCTGGCCTCGGCCGACTTCTGGAACCGGTCCTTGCAGAACTGGCAGTCCGAACTCCTGGCAGTTGCCGCCATGGCCATCCTCTCCGTCTACCTCCGTCAGCGCGGCTCCCCCGAGTCCAAACCTGTCGGAGCCGCGCACACCTCCACCGGAGTCGAAGGCTGAACCCCGTTGGCCCGAGGCATCCCGGCACGGCCGACCCACGCCGACCGACACCACCGCACCGCACTGCCGCCCTGCGGCACTGCGGCACTGCGGCACTGCGGCACTGCGGCACTGCGGCACTGCGGCACTGCGGCACGGAAACGCCCCCTGAGTACGTCCGGCCGCACCTGGGGCGAAGCCGCCACAGCCTGCCTATAGGGCCGCAAGAACGTGCCGGCCCACGATGACGGTCCGCGACAGACCGGTGGACGCTGGACCTGCCGGGTTCGGGCTCGCCGCCCACCAGACCTGATCTGGTACGACCGTACTTGGGGTGTGAACGCCCCCGGCGTCGGTGGTGAACGGCCCTCGGCGTCGGTGGTGAACGGCCTCGCCCTGGGTAGGCGCACGGCATGATCGCCCTCGAACAGCTCGCCGCCGAAGGCAGCGCCCCTCTCTTCCTCATTCTCGCCGGCGTCGTCGTAGCCGCCCTCCTCATCGGAGCGTTCTGGTTCGGCAGCAGGCGCAGCGCCCGGCGCAAAGCTCCCGCCCAGCCGCAGCAGCAGAACGCCGCAGCGCGGCAACGCGCACAGTCATGGCAGACCCCTGACCACGACCCCGACGAGGGCGACGTCCACCGCTGACATCCCAGGCCAATTACGTCATCGTCAGGCGGGCAGGCGCACTGCTTCCCCCTGCATGGTGACGAACCTGCCGTACTCCCTCCGACACCGGCTGCCCTCTCCGGGGCGCGTGTCCACCTGGAAACCGATGCCGACCCACCCGCATTCATCTCGCACAGGTCGGGCAGCCGCCCTGTGAATCGTCGAACGTTCCGGACGATTGGGCACGCCATGACTTCCACGCACAAGGTCATGCTCTGGACGCCGCTGCATCGGAGCGTCCGCCGTGCCCCGAGGTTGCGGCAGGCGGACGATGGCTCCTGCGCCCTGAGAGCAGTGTGAGGAGGCGATTCGATGTCGGACACGGCCCTCATCGTGATCGACATGCTGAACAGCTACGACCACGACGACGCTGACGCACTGGTCCCCTCCGTCCGCGACGCCCTGCCGTCCGTCCAGGAACTCCTCAAGCGTGCCCGGGGCGCCTCGCTCCCCGTCATCTACGTGAACGACAACTTCGGCCAATGGCGCTCCCACCACGGCGAGCTGATCGACGCCGCCCTTGCCGGGCACCATCCCGAACTCGTCGATCCCGTCGTGCCCGACCAAGACTCGCTCTTCATCGTCAAAGCCCGTCACTCGATCTTCTTCGAAACCCCCCTCCACTACCTTCTCGGGCAGCTGGGGGTCCAGCGTCTCGTGCTGTGCGGGCAGGTCACGGAGCAGTGCATCTTGTACTCAGCCCTGGACGCGCACATCCGTCACTTCGACGTCAGCGTGGTTCCTCAGGCCGTCGCGCACATCGATCCGGAGCTGGCGTGCGCTGCTCTGCGCATGATGGAGACCAACATGTCCACCACGCTCGTCCAGCTGGATGACCTCGCCCTCGACCAGGTCAGGCCGTAGCCAGCAGAACTTTTCTTCGCGTGTGCCGCTGAGGTAGAGGTTTACCGGGGTGATGCCGGCGCACACGAGAGCTAACACAGCCTTTACATGACGAAGTGGAGCGGCACTATGGGCATCATCGCGTGGATCCTCATCGGCCTGATCGCCGGAGCCATCGCCAAGGCCCTCATGCCGGGCAAGGA
>NZ_JBVJMN010000061.1:0-52167 GCF_055584185.1 Streptomyces sp. NPDC104202
TCCCAAAAAAAGAACACCCCCCCACGGGGTAAGGGGGGGGGGGGGGGGGGGGCGAGCTTTTCCCTCCCCCCCCCCCCCCCCCCCCCCCCCCCCCCCCCCCCCGGGGCCCCCCACCGCCCGGCGGACCTGGCAGACGTTCTCGCCGTACGCCTACCTGGCCCCGTTCTTCACCCTGTTCGCCGCCTTCGGACTCTTCCCGCTCGTCTACACGGCGTTCGTCTCGCTGTACCGGGTGGAACTCCAGACCCCCGGCGACATGGAGTGGCGCGGACTCGGCAACTACACCGCGCTCCTCGGCGACGAGTACTTCTGGCTCGCGCTGCGCAACACCTTCACCATCGGCGTGCTGTCCACCGTGCCCCAGCTGGTCATGGCGCTCGGCCTCGCCCACCTCCTGAACTACCGGCTGCGCGGCCGCACCTTCCTGCGCACGGCGATCCTGCTGCCGTACGCCACCTCGGTCGCCGCCGCCACCCTGGTCTTCGCACAGCTCTTCGGCAGCGACTTCGGGCTCGTCAACTACGCGCTGGGGACGGTCGGCATCAGCCCCGTCGACTGGCAGAACGACACCCTCGCCTCCCAGGTCGCCGTCTCCAGCATCGTCGTCTGGCGGTGGACCGGCTACAACGCCCTGATCTACCTGGCCGGCATGCAGTCCATCCCGCACGAGCTGTACGAGGCCGCCGCCATGGACGGGGCCTCGCGGTGGCGGCAGTTCTTCCACGTCACCCTGCCCGGACTGCGCCCCACCATCGTCTTCACCGTCATCGTCTCCACGATCGGCGCGACCCAGCTGTTCGGCGAACCGCTGCTCCTCGAAGGGCAGATGTCGGGCGGCATCTCGCACCAGTACCAGACGCTCGGGCTCTACATGTACGAGCAGGGCTGGGGCTTCTTCCACCTGGGCCGCGCCGCCGCCATCGCCTGGGTGATGTTCCTGATCATCGTGGTGCTCGTCGGGGTCAACGCCCTCATCGCCCGCCACCGTTCCCGCAAGGAGGCCGGCCGATGACCGCGCCGATCGCCCCCTCGACGACCCCGGCTCCGCCCGCCCCCGCCGACGCGCCGCCCGGGCGCCGGGCCGCCGGACGGCCGCGCCGCGGCGCCCCGCGGGCCGGACGGACCCTGCACGCCGGTCCGGTCGCGTACGCGATCCTGATCCTCGCCGTGCTCGTGTCGGCCTTCCCGTTCTACTGGACGATCGTCGCCGCGAGCCGCTCCAACGCCGACCTGGCCCGCATCCCGCCGACGCTGCTGCCGGGCCCTAACCTGATCAAGAACTTCGCCTCGGTGCTCGAAGAGGCGGACATCGGCAAGGCCCTGCTGAACTCGCTCCTCGTCTCCGGCTCCATCACCGTCGGCACGGTGCTGTGCTGCACCCTCGCCGGTTTCGCCTTCGCCAAACTCCGCTTCCGCGGACGGGGCGCGCTGCTCGCGGTCACCATCGGCACGATGATGATCCCGCCGCAGCTGGGCGTCATCCCGCTGTTCATGCTGATCGCCAAGCTCGGGTGGGTGAACCAGCTGCAGGCCGTGATCCTGCCGGGTCTGGTGTCCGCGTTCGGCGTGTTCTTCATGCGCCAGTTCCTCGTACAGGCCCTGCCCGACGAGCTGATCGAGGCGGCCCGGGTGGACGGCGCCTCCACCGCCCGGATCTTCTGGTCCATCGTGGTGCCGATCGCCCGGCCCGGCATGGCGGTGCTCGGCCTGCTGACCTTCATGGCGGCGTGGAACGACTTCTTCTGGCCGATCATCGCCCTGACCTCTTCCGAGCCCACCGTCCAGGTCGCCCTGCGCCAGCTCGGCGGCGGCTACGTCCACGACCAGTCCGTGATCATGGCGGGCACCCTGCTCGGCACGCTGCCCGTGCTGCTGGTCTTCGGCCTGCTCGGCCGCCAGATCGTCGGCGGCATCATGCAGGGCGCGGTCAAGGGCTGACCCGCCCCTCCCCTTCCTCCTGCCTCCAGACGTCTCACTCCAGGGAGTTCCCGTCCCATGACCGCACTCGACACCCACACCGACACCGCGACCGCGCTGCGCTTCCCCGAGGGCTTCCGCTGGGGCACCGCGACCGCCGCCTACCAGATCGAGGGCGCGGCGGCCGAGGACGGCCGCACGCCGTCCATCTGGGACACCTTCAGCCGCACCCCGGGCAAGGTCCGCAACGGCGACACCGGCGACATCGCGGCCGACCACTACCACCGGGTCGACGAGGACATCGCCCTGATGCGCCGGCTCGGGGTGACCGACTACCGCTTCTCGATCGCCTGGCCCCGCGTCCAGCCGACCGGCCGCGGCCCGGCCGTGCGCAAGGGCCTCGACTTCTACCGGCGGCTCGCCGACTCCCTCCTGGAGGCCGGGATCCGCCCGGTGGCGACCCTCTACCACTGGGACCTGCCGCAGGAGCTGGAGGACGCGGGCGGCTGGCCGCAGCGGGAGACCGCGTACCGCTTCGCCGAGTACGCGGGGATCATGGCGGACGCCCTCGGCGACCGGGTGGCGACCTGGACGACGCTCAACGAGCCCTGGTGCGCGGCCTTCCTCGGCTACGGCAACGGGGTGCACGCCCCGGGCCGGACCAGCGACGTCGCGGCGCTGCGTGCCGCCCACCACCTCAACCTGGCCCACGGGCTCGCGGCGCGGACCCTCCGGGGCGCGCTGCCGGGCTCCGCCGAGGTGTCCCTGACGCTCAACCTGCACGCCGTCCGCGCCCTGTCGCAGGCTCCGGAGGACGTGGACGCGGCCCGCCGGATCGACGCGGTCGGCAACCGCATCTTCCTCGACCCGGTCTTCCACGGCCGGCTCCCGGAGGACCTCGTCCGCGACACCGCGTCGGTCACCGACTGGTCCTTCGTCCTCGACGGCGACCTGGAGACGGCCGCGGCCCCGATCGACTCCCTCGGCATCAACTACTACTCCCCCTCGGTCGTGGCGGCCGGGACGTCCGAGTCGCCCGCCCCGTGGGGCGGCGCCGAGCGGCACGTCCGCTTCGAGCCGGCCCCCGGTCCGCGGACGGCGATGGACTGGCCGGTGGACGCGAACGGGCTGTACGAGCTGCTCGTCCGGCTCCGGGACGAACTGCCCGGCGTGCCGCTGGTGATCACCGAGAACGGCGCGGCGTACGACGACTACGCCGACCCGTCGGGCCGGGTGAAGGACCCCGAGCGGGTGGAGTACCTGCACGGCCACCTGGCGGCCGTGCACCGCGCGCTCGCGGACGGCGCGGACGTCCGGGGCTACTTCCTCTGGTCGCTGCTGGACAACTTCGAGTGGGCCTACGGCTACAGCAAGCGGTTCGGCATCGTCCACGTGGACTTCGCCACCCAGCGCCGGACCCTGAAGGACAGCGCCCGCTGGTACGCGGAGGTCATCGCGCGCGGCGGCCTCGCCGCGTCCTGACGGCGCGGGCCGGGAACGAGGGGGTGCCGCCGACCCCCCTCGGGCCGGCGGCACCCCCGGTCAGGGACGGTGCTGCGTCAGGCGCGCTGCCAGAGCGCCGGGACGTTCGGGGGTTCCCAGCCGGGCTGGGCCTGGTGGCCCTGGAGGCAGCGGTAGCTGCCGCCGCCGTAGGTGACGACGTCACCGGCCGCGTAGACCTTGCCCGCCGCCCAGGTGCCGCCGGGCTGGGGCTCGCCGGGGCCGGGCCCGGGGCCCGGGTCGCCGCCGGTGGTCCGCAGCGTCAGGCCGTAGGTCTGGAGCAGCGGGTTCAGCGGCTGGAAGAAGGTGGTGCCGCCGCTGGAGCAGGTGCCGGAGCCTCCGGAGGTGACGCCCTGGGCCTGGCTGCCGGAGATGTACGAGCCGCCGGAGTCGCCGGGTTCGGCGCAGACGGTCGTGCGGGTCACACCGGTGATGGTGCCCTCGGCGTAGGTGACGCTGGTGTTGTGCTGCTGCACGGTGCCGCAGTGCCAGCCGGTGGTGGAGCCGGAGCGGCACACGGAGGAGCCCACCGGCTGGAGCACCGAGCCGGTCACCTGGACGTTGCCGCTCGCGCCCTTGACGTACGGGGTGGCGGTCCAGCTGGAGTTGGCCGCGACCCAGGCCATGTCGTTGCCGGGGAAGACGGACCCCTGGAAGCTGCCCATCGCGACCTGGTTGTAGCCGCTGGTGGTCGTGCCGGCGCGGCCGCAGTGACCGGCGGTGGCGAAGCCCTGGGTGGTGCCGCGGGTGACGGCGAAGCCGACCGAGCAGCGGCCGCCGCCGCCCATGTAGTAGGCGTCGCCGCCGCGGATGTCGTAGAGCGGCCGCGGGGCCTCGGCGGTGCGGACGACGCGCACCAGGGCGCCCGGGACGCCGGTGGCGCGGACGAGCCGCGCCGCGGCGCCCGCCGTCGCCTCCTCGACGACCAGGACGTTGGCGCGCACGTCGACGTAGCGCACGGGCGCCTCGGCGGTCGCGGCCCGGTCCAGGCGCTCCTTGGCGCGTTCCAGGGCGGTGAGGCTGTGGGGCACGAGGCGGGCGGTCGCGCCGGCGGCCCGTATCGCGGCCGTGTCGGCGGCCCGGGTGGTGGCCACGGTCAGGGTGCCGGCCTCGGCGCCGTCCACCCAGGCCCCGGCGAAGGCCGGGCCCAGGTCCTGGCGCAGCCGCGCGGCGGTGGCGCCCGCCTCGGCCTCGTGCGCGAGCCGGTTCAGGGCCTGCGCGCGGGTGAGGCCGAGGTCGCGGCCCATGGCGCGGAGGAGTTCGGGCGGCGCGGCGTCGACGCCGAGGGTCCGGGCGGCGCCGCTGACGGCCGCCGGCGCGGCCGGGCCGTCCGCCCGGGGCGCGGCGCCGGCCGCGCCGGCCTGGAGGCCGGCCAGGGCCAGCCCGGCGGCGGCCAGCACGGTACACGCCGCGCGGGCGTGTCGTCGGAGCATGGGGGTCTCCTCGGTTCTCGGTGGGGGATTTCCTGAGAACGTAGGAGCTCCGACGGGCGGGCGGCAGCGGTCAGTCGGCCCCTGCCCCCGCGTTATGGCCGGCCGCCGGGGTGCGGCCCGCGCTCCGCGCCAGGGCCTCGGTGTGGGCGGCGCGGACGTGGGCGAGGACGGTGGGGGCGCGGACGGCGGCACGCGCCTCGGGGTGCCAGCCCAGGAGGTGCCGCCAGACCAGTGGCGTGCCGGCGAGGGGCCGGGTGACGATGCCGGGCGTGGCGGGGAAGGTGGCCCGGCAGAGGCCGACGGCCCGGCCGACCTGCACGAGGTGGACGCAGGAGGCGGTGTCCGTCTCGTACACCCGGGCCGGGGTGAAGCCGGCGCGGACGCACGCGGCGGCGAAGCAGTCGCCGAAGCATCCGTCGCCGGGGACGTCGGTCCACGCCTCCGGGGCGAGCTCGGCGAGGGCGACGTCGGAGCGGGGGGCGAGCGGGTGGTGGGCGGAGAGCATCACGTAGACCGGGTCGCGGGCGACCTCCGTCCAGGCCAGCCGGCCCGCCTCGGGCGGGCCGCTCTCGCCGCACACGCCGACCAGGGCGAAGTCGAGCCGTCCGGCGGCGACCCCGCAGGCGATCTCGCGTTCGGACCAGGAGGTGTGGGTGGACACCCGCGCTCCCGGCTCGGCGTGGGCGATGCGGTCGACGAGGCCGCCGAGGAGGGGTCCGTGGGTGCCGCCGAGCCGGTATCCCTCCGCGCCCTCCCGGGCGAACCGCACGGCCTCCTCCTGGAGTTCGCAGACGGCGGGGAGCACGACGCGGGCGCGCTCGACGACGAGGTCTCCGAGCGCGGTGGCCCGCACACCGTCCCTGCCGCGTACGAACAGCGCGCCGCCGAGGGCCCGTTCGATGCGCTTCAGCTGGGCGCTGAGCGCGGGCTGCGCGAGGCCGAGGGCGGTGGCGGCGCGCGTGAGGCTCCCCGCGTCCGCGATGGCCCGGATCGTCTTGAGGTGCCTCAACTCCAAGTCCATGGGCAGAGCTTGACGCCCGTCACCGGATAGGTCCAGACCAGCGACGGGGGGCGGTGGACACGCCGGCGCCCCGGCCCGCTGGGCGGTCGTCCGGGGCGGGCGGGTCCTGCGCGGTCAGGGGGCGTCGGGGCCGACGTCCGCCGGGGTGAGGGGGCGGCGCGGCGGGGCGGCGGTCGTGTACTCGTCCGAGCCGACGTCGCGGAGGGCGCCGCGGAGGTGACCGTCGACGTCGTAGGGGACGGAGACGCCGGCGTAGGTCGCGGCGTCGATCGCGGGGCTCCCCGCGTCGAGGCGGGACACGCCGTCGGCGTCCTGGCGGAGGCGGGGGTCGACGCGGGTGCGGCCGGAGGCCGGGATCGTGCCGTCGGCGGCGGCGCCCCAGAGGATGTTGCCCTGCCAGGTGAAGCCGGTGGTGGCCCCCATGGCGACCAGGCTGCCGGTGTCCCCGACGAGGAGGTTGTCGGCGACGACCACGTCGCGCGGCTCGTACGCGCGGGTCTCGCCGGAGAGCGTGCTCCTGTTGCCCCGGAGGGTGTTGTGCACGATCACGGCGCGGTCGCAGGCGTCGTTGCCGCGCCGCTGTTCGGTGGTCTCGCCCGGGGTGTGGTCGCGGGTGGTGCCGCTGCCGACGACGAGGGCGCGGCCGGTCAGGCCGGCGAGGTGGTTGTTCACCACGAGGTGGTCGTTGCCGTAGAGCCGCACGCCCTCCTTGCCGCCGAGGAGGTGGTTGCCCTCGACGGTGGTGCGGTTGCCGTGGCGCAGCACGATGCCGCCCTGGCTGTCGCGGAGGGTGTTGTGGCGGACGGTGTTGTCGGAGGACTTCACCGAGATCGCCTCGGGGTCGCCGTCGCAGTGCTCGAACAGGTTGTACTCCACGATCGCGTGCGCGCCCGAGAGCGCCCGGCTGCTGACGCCGAGCCGGATCGCCTCGCCGCCGTTGTCCCCGGTGTAGCCGTGCCGGGCGAAGTGGTTGCGGAAGACGTGGAGGCGCTGGGCGATCTCGGTCGTGCCGGGGCCGTCGACGACCAGGAAGATGCCCTGGGTGGTCCGGTCGTGGAACCGGTTGCGGTCGATCTTGGCGTCGTCGCCCTCGACGAGGACCCAGTCGAGGCCGTCGACGTCGGCGAACTGGATGTCGTTGCGGGTCAGCCGGATGCCGGTGCTGTCGGCCGGGATGGTGAGGGTGCCGCTCTGGCGGAGCGAGAAGCCGCTGACCGTGACGGAGCTCGCGCCGTCGAGGACGAAGCTGCGCGGACCGCGCAGGACGGCGCCGCCCCGGCTCTGCGAGACGATCGTGAGGCCGCTGCGCCCCGACAGGTCGATGGCACCGCCCGAGGGGACCGTGTACGTGCCGTCGGCGAGGACGATCCGGTCGCCGGGTGCGGCCCGGTCGATCGCGCTCTGCAGCGCGCCCAGCGAGGTGACCGGCGCGGGCTCGGCGGCGGCCGCGCCCGGGGCGAGCAGGGTGTCGAGCGGAAGGGCCGCGGCCGTCGCGCCGAGCAGCGAGCCCCTGAGGAACGTACGCCGTCGCATGTGATGCCTCCTGGAAGGGGGTGAGTCGTTCCGGGCCCTGTCGCCAGGACTCCACCACGGCCCCGACCGGCCGGCGTTCGGGACGGGCCCCCTCGGCCCGCCCGGATCCGGGCCGGTCAGGGCCGCTCTTCGGACGCCGCCCCGCACCGGTGGCCGCGGGTCGGGCCGGTCCCGCCCCCACGACGGAACCTGCCCCGCTGCGGCCACCACGACGGCGGCGCCGATCCCGTTCCGTCCGGTCCGTGCCTCGGGAACGAGCCGCCGGGTGCGGGGAGGACAGGCCGTCCCGCCCCCGTCCGGCGACCCGCCCCACTCTGCCGTGCCCCGCTCACGTCCCGCTGACGTTCCGCTAACGCGTCAGCTGTCGAAGCCGAGGCCGAAGCGGTCGAGGGCGCGCAGCCAGAGGTTGCGGCGGCCTTCGTGGCGGTCGGCCCGGGCCATCGACCACCGGGTGAGGTCGATGCCGAGCGAGCGGACGGGTTCGGGCGGGAAGGGCAGCGGCTTGCGGCGGACGAGCTCCAGTCCGGTCCGCTCGGTGGCGGCGCCCGCGAGGAGGTCGAGCATGACGTCGGCGCCGAAGCGGGTGGCGCCGACGCCGAGGCCGGTGAACCCGGCGGCGTAGGCGACCTTGCCGCGGTGGCTCGTGTCGAAGAAGACGCAGAAGCGGGTGCTGGTGTCGATGGCCCCGCCCCAGGCGTGGCTGAACCGCACCCCTTCGAGCTGCGGGAAGGTGGTGAAGAAGTGCCGGCCCAGCGTCGCGTACGTCTCGGGCCGCCGGTCGTGTTCGGCGCGGACCGGACCGCCGTGGTGGATCGCGTCGTAACCGCCCCACAGGATGCGGTCGTCGGCGGAGAGCCGCACGTAGTGGAACTGGTTGGCGCAGTCGGCGAAGCCCTGCCGGCGCGTCCAGCCCACCGAGGCGAGCTGCTCCGCCGTCAGGGGCTCGGTCATGAGGGCGTAGTCGTACACGGGGACGGTGTACGGGCGGTGGCGCCGGAGCAGGGAGGGGTACGCGTTGGTGGCGAGCGCGACGTGCCGGGCGGTGATCCGCCCGAAGGGGGTGCCGACGGACAGCACGGCGCCGTACTCGTCGAGCGAGGTCGCGGGGGTGTGCTCGTGGACGCGGACGCCGAGGTCGAGGCAGGCGCGCCTGAGGCCCCAGGCGAGCCGGGCCGGGTTGACCATGGCGACGTCGTCGCGGTTCCACACGCCGCCGAGGAAGGTCGGGGAGTCGATCTCGGCGCGCACGGCGTCGGCGTCGAGCAGGAGGGGCCTGCCGCCGTACCGGGCGGCCGCCTCGGCCTCCTCCGCGAGGCCGTCGAGCTGGTAGCGCTCGGTGGCGACGACGAGGGAGCCGGTGCGCCGCCAGTCGCAGTCGATGCCGTACCGCGCGACGGCGTCCTCGATGCCCTGGAGGTTGTCGCGGCCGAGCCGTTCGAGCAGGCCGATCTCCTCGGGCCAGCGCTGGACGCCGTTCGCCAGGCCGTGGGTGAGGCTGGACTCGCAGAAGCCGCCGTTGCGACCGGAAGCGGCGCCGCCGACCTCGTCCGCCTCCACGAGCACCACGTCCGCGGACGGGTCGCGCTCCTTGGCCAGGAGGGCGGTCCACAGTCCGGTGTACCCGCCGCCCACCACGAGCAGGTCGCAGGTGGTGCCGCCGACGAGGGCGGGGGCGGGCCGCGGTCGGTCGGGGTCGTCGAGCCAGAACGGGGTGTGCGCGACGTCGCGGAGCGCGGTGAGGTGATCCATGGGGTTCCTTCGGGTCGCGGAGACGCCCGGGCGAGGGGAGCCTCCGAAGTGCCGCCCATGAGACTCCGCCGCGAGGGACAAGGTCAATGGTGTTGACGTAAGCCCTCTCGGCCGTGCGGCACCCGCTGGCCGCGGCTCCCGGCCCGGCCCCCGACGCTCGTCCAGGAAGGTCCAGGCAGGTCCGGCGCACGTCCCGGCAGGTCCCGGCAGCTCCCGGCGCAGGCCCGGCCGGCTCCGGGCCCCGTCGGCGTCACCGGGGGCGGAGGCCGGCCGGTCCGCGCGGCACGGGCCCCTGGAGTGCCGGAGTACGCGCGTCAGTTCGGGGCGTCGGGGTCCCAGCGGTCGAGGATCTCGTCGGCGATCCGGCGGGCCCCGGGTTCGAGGCGTTCCGAGAGCGCGCGGAAGAGCGTCTCGGCGCGTTCGGCGGGCCACTCCTCGGGCAGGTGCTCGGCGGGCAGGTGCGGGTCGCGGCGGACGAGGTCGAGCCAGTCGGTGTGCAGCACGAGCAGCCGGCCGAGGTCGTCACGGGCCTCGGCGGGGGCGGCGCCGTCGCCCCAGCGGGCCAGGAAGGCGCGGTAGCCCTCCGCGATGGCGTCGACGTCGAAGGCGGTGCGGAGCAGGGAGCCTGCCTCGGTGGGCGCGACGGCCTCGCCGTGAAAGGCCCTGATACGGTCCCCGAGCCCGAGTTCCGCCGTGACGGGGGCGACGTCGACGCGGCCGGGGGCGGCCCAGAGTCCGCTCTGCAGCGGGCCGAAGCCCGCCCAGACGAGGCGGGAGCGCAGGTCGTGGCGCTCGCGGCGCCACGACTCCGGGAGCGAGAAGCCGACCAGGGTCCAGGTGCCGTCCCAGCCGCGGTTGACGGCGCCGGTGCGCCGGATCCGCTCCTCGCCGTCGGCGAGGACCTCGGCGGCGCGGGCCGTGAGCGAGAAGTACATCCGGCGGCCGCGCCGGTGACGTTCCAGCAGGCCGCGGCCGACCATCCGGGTCAGGGTCGAGCGGACGGCGTCCTCCCCCACGTCGACGCGGGCGAAGGCGTCGATGACGCTCGCCGAGGACAGGGCGGTGCCCGTGCCGAGGACGTGGATGCCGAAGAAGCTCAGCATCAGGGACTGGGGGCGGGGCGGAGCGCCGCGGCCGGCCGCGTCGGGGTCGGCTTCGGACGGCTGGGCCGGATCGGGAGGGGTCACGGGGACAGCGTAGGCCGGGAGCGTCCGCCCGGGAGGCTTTATTCGGCACTTCATTGACTGCAGACAGAAATGTGCCTAGCTTTGACTCCCTGCCGGTGCGTGCTCCAGGCCGCGTCTCCTCGCGCCCCGCACCCGGCTCACGGGAAGGACCCCGCTCATGACCCCAGTGGATCTCACCGGCAAGGTCGCCGTCGTCACCGGCAGCGGCCGCGGCCTCGGCCTCGCCTACGCCCGCTCGCTCGCCGCCGCCGGCGCCTCCGTCGTGGTCAACGACGTCGACGCCGAAGCCGCCGCGGAGGCCGTGCGCCTCATCTCCGAGGCGGGCGGCCGCGCCGTCGCCGAGGTCGTCCCGGTCGGCTCCACCGAGGCCGCCGAGGCCCTCGTCGCCCGCGCGGTCGACAGCTACGGCCGGCTCGACGCCATGGTCACCAACGCCGGCGTGCTGCGGGACCGGGTGCTGTGGAAGATGACCGACGACGACTTCGACACCGTGGTCGAGGTGCACCTGCGCGGCACCTTCACCTGTGTCCGGGCCGCCGTCGAGCGGATGCGCGCCCAGGGCGAGGGCGGCCGGATCGTCGTCGCCGGCTCCCCCGCCGGGCAGCGCGGCAACTTCGGGCAGACCAACTACGCGGCCGCCAAGGCCGGCATCGCCGCCATGGTCCGCACCTGGGGCATGGAGCTGGCGAAGGCCGGCATCACCGCGAACGCCGTCATCCCCGTGGCCGCGACCGCGATGACGAAGACCATCCCCGCCTTCGCCCCGCACGTCGAGGCGCTGGAGCGGGACGGCGTCGCGTTCCCGGACAGCCTGCGCAAGGGCGAGGGCTTCGGCACCCCCGAGGACGTGGCCGGCCTCGTCACCTTCCTCGCCTCCGACGCCTCCGCCGGGGTGACCGGCCAGTGCGTCGGCATCGGCGGCGACAAGCTCGCCCTGTGGTCGCACCCGCGGGAGGTCGCGGTGGCGTACGCCGACGGCGGCTGGAGCGCCGACGCCCTCGCGGCCGCCTGGCCGGTGACCGTCGGCCGCACCCCCGAGACCTTCGGCATCCCCGCCCCGCGCCCGTGAAGGAGCCTGCCGTGCTGAACCCCGACGAGCTCGTCGCCGTCGACATGCACACCCACGCCGAGGTCTCCGAGAAGGGCGGGGCCTCGCTCTCCGCCGACCTCGACGCCGCCGCCGGCGCGTACTTCAAGGCGGAGCACCGCCACCCCACGCTGCCCGAGATCGCCTCCTACTACCGCGAGCGCCGGATGGCGTGCGTGGTCTTCACGGTCGACGCCGAGTCGGCGACCGGCACCCCGCCGGTGCCGAACGAGGAGATCGCCGAGGCCGCCCTGCGCCACCCCGACGTCATCATCCCGTTCGCCGGCGTCGACCCGTACAAGGGCAGGGCGGCGGTCCGTCAGATCCGTCGCCTGGTCGCCGAGTTCGGCGTGAAGGGCTTCAAGTTCCACCCGAACATCCAGGCCTTCCACCCCAACGACCGCATGGCGTACCCGCTGTACGAGGCGATCGAGGAGGCCGGCGCCGTCGCGGTCTTCCACACCGGGCAGACGGGCATCGGCGCGGGCGCGCCCGGCGGCGGGGGCATCCGCCTCAAGTACTCGAACCCGATGGACGTGGACGACGTCGCCGCCGACTTCCCGGACCTGCGGATCGTCCTCGCGCACCCCTCGTTCCCCTGGCAGGACGAGGCGCTCGCGGTGGCCACCCACAAGCCGCGGGTGTACATCGACCTGTCGGGGTGGTCGCCGAAGTACTTCCCGCCGCAGCTGGTGCGGTACGCCGACAGCCTGCTTCAGGACAAGGTGCTGTTCGGCTCCGACTTCCCGCTGCTCACACCCGACCGCTGGCTGGCCGACTTCGCCGAGCTCCCGATCAAGGACGAGGTCCGTCCGAAGATCCTCAAGGAGAACGCGCTCCGGCTCCTCGGTCTCACCGGAAACTGAGGGGTCCGCCATGCGCAACCAGGGCATCGGCTCCTGGCCCGCACGCCGCGACCGCAGGTCGCCCCGGCGCACCGCCCTCCTGCACGAGGGCCGCGCGGTCGACTACGCCGCACTCCACGAACGGTGCACGCGGCTGGCCCACGCCCTGCGGGGTGCCGGGGTCGGCCGCGGGGACCGCGTCGCGTACCTCGGGCCGAACCATCCGTCGTACCTGGAGACGCTCTTCGCGGCCGGTCTCCTCGGGGCGGTCTTCGTCCCGCTCAACACCCGCCTCGCCGTACCGGAGCTGCTCCACCAGCTCGCCGACTCGGGCAGCGCGGTCCTGGTGCACGCCGGACAGCCGGCGGGGCGGGTGACGGAGCTGGTCTCGGGCGCCGCCGTCCTCACCGTCCTCGCCGTCGACGGCGGCCCCGGGGACCCGTACGAGGAGCTGCTCGCGGCCGCCGCCACGGAGCCGGTCGACGAGGAGGTGGGCCACGAGGACGCCTGCCTCATCATGTACACCTCCGGCACCACCGGCCGTTCCAAGGGCGCCGTCCTCACCCACGGCAACGTCCTCTGGAACAGCCTCAACGTCCTCGTGGACACCGACCTCGCCGGCGACGAGGTGGCCCTCGTCTCCGCACCGCTCTTCCACACCGGCGCCCTCAACATGAGCTGCCTGCCCGTCCTGCTGAAGGGCGGCACCGTCCTGCTGGAGTCCGCCTTCGACGCCGAGCGCACCCTGCGCCTCGTCGCACGGCACCGGGTGACCTTCATGTTCGGCGTGCCCACCATGTACGACGCGATGACCGCGAGCCCCGCGTGGGCCGGCGCGGACCTGACCAGTCTGCGCACCCTGCTCTGCGGCGGCGCCCCGGTGCCCACCCGCACCGCCCGCGCCTATCTGGACCGGGGCCTCGCCTTCGTCCAGGGGTACGGCATGACGGAGACCGCTCCGGGAGCCCTCATCCTGGACCGGGCCGACTCGCTCAGCCGCGCCGGCTCGGCGGGCGTCCCGCACTTCTTCACCGACGTGCGGGTCCTGCTGCCGTCCGGCGCGGAGGCGGCGCCCGGCGAGAAGGGCGAGGTCGTCGTCGCCGGGCCGAACGTCACCCCCGGCTACTGGAACCTCCCGGAGGCGACCGCCGCGGCCTTCCGCGACGGGGGGCGCTTCCGGTCGGGCGACGTGGCCACGGTGGACGAGGACGGCTACGTCCGGCTCGTCGACCGGCTCAAGGACATGATCATCTCGGGCGGCGAGAACATCTATCCGGCCGAGGTCGAGGACGCCCTGCTCGGCCACCCGGACGTCGCCGAGGCCGCCGTCATCGGGATCCCCGACGCCCGGTGGGGCGAGGTGGGGCGGGCCGTCGTCGTACCGCGGGCCGGCGCGGACGTCACCGCCGGGCAGCTGATCGCCCACCTGGAGGGCCTGCTCGCCCGCTACAAGATCCCCAAGAGCGTCGTCCTCGCGCCGGACCTCCCCCGCAACGCCACCGGAAAGCTGCTCAAGGCGCCCATCCGGGCCCGCTACGGCACCGACCCGGCCGCCTGACCCCGCCTCCTTCCCCTCCTTCTTCCGTTTCCCTCGCTTTCCCCGCCCATCCCTCGCCTTTCCCGCCCTTCCCGCCTCCCCGCACCCGAGGAGTACCTCCATGGCCCGCACCGTCCACGGCATCGACGAGATCAAGGCCCAGGCCGGGGCCGACCTCGGCCACAGCTCCTGGACCGAGATCGCCCAGCCCCGCGTCGACACCTTCGCCGACGCCACCGGCGACCACCAGTGGATCCACGTCGACCACGAGCGCGCCGCCGCCGGCCCCTTCGGCGGCACCATCGCCCACGGCTACCTCACCCTCTCCCTGCTCATCCCCATGTGGAGCGAGCTGCTCCGGGTCGAGGGGGTGGCGATGGCCGTCAACTACGGCCTCAACAAGGTCCGTTTCCCCTCCCCCGTACGGGTCGGCTCCCGGATCCGCACGCACGGCCGCGTGGTGTCCGTCGAGGACGTCCCGGGCGGCGTCGAGGTCGTCGTGGACCTGACCGTGGAGATCGACGGCGTCGCCAAGCCCGCGTGCGTCGCCCAGGCGGTCTACCGCTTCTTCGCCTGAGCCGCGCGGAGACGGAGGGGGGCGGCCGCCGTCGCGGCCGCCCCCCCTCGTCGACCGGCCACGACGGCGGCGCGGGTACGGTTTCCCCGCGCGCCCCGCGCGCCCCGCGCCCGAGCAGCCCGCCACCGCCCCGAGGAGTCCGGACGATGCCTCAGCCGACCGAGGCCACGGCCGCGCCCGACGAACTCGTCGGGCCGCTGGAGCGCGGCCTCTCCGTGCTGCGGGCGATGGCCGCCGGTCCCGAGCTCCGCCACCGTCCGGGCGACCTGGTCAGGACGACGGGCCTCGCCCGCTCCACCGTCGACCGGGTCGCGACGACACTGGTGCGTCTCGGCATGCTCAGGGCCGAGGGCCGCGACCTTCTCCTCGCCCCGGGAGCGGCGGCGGTCGGCAACGCCTACCTCGCCTCCTGCGGTCTGCCCGGGCTCCTCGGACCCCACGCCGCCGCTCTCGCCGAGGCCCTGGACGAGCCGGTGTCCCTGGCCGTCCCGGACGGCGACGGGGTCCGCTTCCTCGCCCAGGCCGCCCGCCCCCGCGCCATGGCGGTCTCCTTCCGGGCCGGTGACCTGCTGCCGGCCGAACGGTGCGCGCACGGCGCCCTGTTCGCCGCCGACTGGGACGGGACCAGCCACGAGCGCTGGCGGGAGCGGCGTGCGCGGGACCCCCGCGACACCGGGTTCCCCTCCGTGCCTCCCCGGCCGGCCCACCACGACCCCGCCGCGGTGGAGGCCGACTTCCTCGCCCGGGTGCGGCAGGCCCGCGCGAGCGGGGTGGCCGTGGACGACCAGCTCATCGAACCCGGGCTGCTCTCCGTGGCCCTGCCGGTCCGCGGCCCCGACGGCGCGGTCGTCTGCGCGGTCGGCGTCGTCGGCCGCACGAGCCGGCACAGCGCCCGCTCCCTGAGCGAGCGGGCCCTGCCGCCGCTGCGCCGGACGGTCGCCGCCATGGAGGCGGCGCTCGCCTCGCCGGCGGCCGCCCCGGCGCCGCCCGGAGCTCCGCCCGCCCGGGGCGGCGCGCTCAAGGAGGAGCTCGGGTCGGGCTTCCTGCAGTCCCTCGCCCGGGGTCTCGACGTGCTGCGCGCCTTCGACTCCGTCCGGGGCCCGGCCCGGCTCTCGGCGCTCGCCCGCCTCACCGGCCTGCCCCGCGCGACCGCGCGCCGCGCGCTGATCACGCTGCGCCATCTGGGGTACGTCCGCGAGGAGTCCGGCGGCTTCGTGCTGCTCCCCCGTGTCCTGGAACTCGGCTACGCGCGGCTCTCCGGCCTCAGCCTGCCGGAGATCGCCACCCCGCACCTGGTCGCGCTCGTGCCGCGCGTCCAGGAGTCCGCGTCCGTCGCCGTGCTCGACGGGGACGACATCCGGTACGTGGCCCGGGTCGCCGGCACCCGCGTCATGCACATCGACATCACCGTCGGCACCCGCCTCCCGGCGTACGCGACCTCCATGGGCCGCGTCCTGCTCGCGTCCCTGACCGCGGCCGAACGCGCCGAGCGGCTCGGCCGGATCACCCCCGAGGCGCTGACCCCGCGCACGCTCACCACCCCCGAGGGGCTCGACGAGGCCGTGGCCGCCACGGCGGCGCGCGGCCACGGATGGGTGGAACAGGAACTGGAGGAGGGGCTGCGCTCCCTGGCGGTCGCGGTCACCGACGCCACCGGCCGGACGGTCGCCGCGGTCAACATCGCCCTGCACGCGAGCCGCGCGACGCCGGAGGAGAGCCTCGCCTCGCTGCTGCCGCCGCTGCGCGAGACCGCCGCGCTGATCAGCGCCGACCTGGCCGCGGTGGGGCGCTTCTCCCGGGTGGCGACGGGCTGAGCCCGCGGGAGGCGGGGCAGGGGCCGCGGCCACCGGGCGGCCCGGCGCGCCGCCGGTGCCACACGCCCGTCACCGGGCCCCGGGCCGCCGGTGCCGTAAGCCCTCCGGTCACTCCCCCGCGTTCGCGGGGAGCAGCGCCTCGACCGCGGTGAGCATCAGCTCCAGGGCGAAGGGGTACCCGCTCTCGCTCATGTCCGCGGCGAGCAGGGGGAAGGTGGCGGCGATGTTCGGGTGGGTGTCGGGCGACAGCCGGCCGTACACCGCGTGCCAGACCTCCTCGTCCTTCTCCCGGGCGGCGGGCGGCAGGGCGGTCGCGGCGGCGTCCTGCGCGGCGAAGGCGAGGGCCTGGTCGACGAAGGCGTGGTAGATCCGGACGGCGAGGTCGTCGGGGAAGCCGGCGGTGCGGAGGATGCCGAGGATCCGCTCGACGGCCCGGGTCTCGTGGGGACGGCCGGTGGTGCGGTGGGCCGCGAGGGCCGCGGCCTGAGGGTTGTTGCGGTAGCAGGAGTTGATGCGCCGGCCCATCGCGCGCAGGTCGGTGCGCCAGTCCCCGGTCGCCGTCCAGCCCTCCTGCGCGCGGCCGATCATCTCGTCGGCGACGGCCAGGAGCAGGGCGTCGGTGTTGCGGAAGTAGCGGTAGAGGGCGGTGGGGTCGGCGCCGAGCGCGGCGCCCAGCCTGCGCACCGAGAGCGCCTCCGCGCCGTGCTGGGCGATGAGGCGCAGGGCGGTGTCGACGATGAGCCGTTCCGAGAGGACGGCGCCCTGTTTGGTGGGGCGGCGTCGCTGCCGGCTGCCTTCGGGGACGACGCGTTCGGACATGGCCGGAACATTACGTCAACGTTGTTGACGTGTAAACGGCCGAAGCCCCTGCTCCGGGGGCGTCCGCGGCCCCACGGGCGTCCGGAGGCTTACGTCAACACCATTGACGTGCGAACGGGGCTCCCGCTTCCATGGCCCCCACCACACGTCACCCCATGCTCTGGAGCGCACATGACCACGGCCGATCTGGTCTTCACCCGCGGTCCCGTCTTCACGGCGGACCCGGCCCGCACCCGGGCGACCTCGCTCGCCGTCGTCGGCGAGCGGATCGCGGCCGTCGGCCACGACGAGGTGCGAGACCTCATCGGCCCCGGCACCGAGGTCGTCGACCTGACGGGCAAGCTGCTGCTGCCGGGCTTCCAGGACGCGCACATCCACGCCGTCGGCGGCGGCAAGGAGCTGGCCGAGTGCGACCTGACCGGGACGGTCGGCGTCGCGGAGTACCTCCAGCGGATCCGCGAGTACGCCGACGCCCACCCGGAGCGGGCGTGGATCACCGGCGGCGGCTGGTCGATGGAGAGCTTCGACGGCGGCATGCCGACCCGGCAGCTGCTGGACTCCGTCGTCGCCGACCGCCCGGTGCTCCTGTCGAACCGCGACCACCACGGCGCCTGGGCCAACTCGCGGGCGCTGGAGCTCGCGGGACTCACCGCCGACACCCCCGACCCGGCCGACGGCCGGATCGAGCGGGAGGCGGACGGCACCCCGAGCGGCACCCTCCAGGAGGGTGCGATCGGCCTGGTCGGCCGACTGGTGCCGGAGGCCACGCCCGAGGAGCGGCTCACCGGCCTGCTGCGGGCCCAGGAGCTGCTGCACTCGCTCGGCATCACCGCCTGGCAGGACGCGCTGCTCGGTTCGTTCGGCGGCATGGCCGACCCGTCGGAGACCTATCTGGCGGCCGCCCTCGACGGCTCGCTGACCGCCCGGGTGACCGGCGCGCTCTGGTGGGACCGGGAGCGGGGCGCCGAGCAGATCCCCGAGCTGGTCGCACGGCGCGAGAAGCTGCGCGCCGGCCGGTTCCGTGCCGGCTCGATCAAGATCATGCAGGACGGCATCGCGGAGAACTTCACCGCCGCCATGACCACCCCGTACCTCGACGGGTGCGGCTGCGCCACCGCCAACAGCGGGCTGAGCTTCGTCGACCCCGAGGCGCTGCGCGGGTACGTGACCGAGCTGGACGCGCTGGACTTCCAGGTCCACTTCCACGCCCTGGGCGACCGAGCGGTCCGCGAGGCCCTGGACGCCGTGGAGGCGGCCGTGGCCGCCAACGGGCACCGCGGGAACCGTCACCACCTCGCCCACCTCCAGGTCGTCCACCCGGAGGACCTGCCCCGGTTCGCCCGGCTCGGCGCGATCGCCAACATCCAGCCGCTCTGGGCCGCGCACGAGCCGCAGATGGACGAGCTGACGATCCCCTTCCTCGGACCCGAACGGGCCGCCTGGCAGTACCCCTTCGGCGACCTCGTGCGCGCCGGCGCGACGCTCGCCGCCGGCAGTGACTGGCCGGTCAGCAGCCCGAACCCGATCGAGGGCATCCACGTCGCCGTCAACCGCCGGGACCCGGAGGCCGCCGACGACCGCGTCTTCTACGCCGAGCAGCGCCTCGACCTCACCACCGCGCTGGCCGCCTACACCGCGGGCACCGCGCACGTGAACGGCCTCGACGACACCGGCAGCCTGCGCCCCGGCCACCTCGCCGACCTCGTGGTCCTGGACCGCGACGTCCTCACGGGCCCGCCTGAGGAGATCGCCTCGGCGCGGGTGGAGCGGACGTACGTGGGCGGCGCGCTCGTGTACGCCCGCTGACGTGCCTACCCGGCCCGCCCGGGGCGGACGGAGGAGGCCCGGACGTCCAGACGCGTCGCCACGAGCGTCCCGGCGGGTTCCCGGCGGCCGTGTTCGAGGACCGCGACGAGGTGCTCGACCCCGGCCTCCGCGACCGCCTCGGGCCGCAGGCTGAGGGTGGTCACCGGCGGATCGGTGTACGGGGCCGTGGCGTCCTCGCTGACGAGGACGACCAGCAGGTCGTCCGGGACCGCGTAGCCGTGCCGGCGCGCCGCGGCCAGGACCAAGGGGGGACTCGCCTCGGCGACGACGAGCAGGGCGTCGGGCCGTTCGGCCCCCTCCGGGGCGCCGAGGGCGGTCTCGATCGCCCGCACGACGGGGCCGTTCCCGGTCTCCGCGACGCGCACGGTCAGCTCGGGCCGGCCGTGGGCGGCGCACCAGTCCCGGTGCGCGGTCTCGACCCCGACGTGGAACCGGGTGGCGACGTCCGGCACCACGAGCACGGGCCGCCGGGCCCCCTGGTCGCGCAGGTGGTCCAGGGCCTCGCGGACGGCCCCCTCGGCGTCGACGTCCACCCAGGAGGCCCCGGGCCGCCCCTCGACGGAGCGGTCGCTGAAGACGGGGATCCCGGCGGCGAGGAGGTCCTCGATGACGGGGTCCCCGGCCACCGGGTCGGCGACGACCACCGCGTCGAGCGGCAGGTCGGCCCACTCGCTCTGCAGGGTGCCGGCCGGCAGGAGCACCACGGCGTAGCCGCGGAGCAGCGAGGTCGCCGCGGTGGCACCGGTCAGCCGGGCGAAATAGGGCGACTCCAGATAGGTCCAGAGCGCGTCGGGGAGGCCGCCGACCACGTATCCGATCAGCCGGGCCCGACCCGCGCGCAGATGGCGCGCGGTGGCGTTGGGCCGGTAGCCCATCCTGCGCGCGGTCTCGCGGGCCTTCTCCCGTACCTCGGGTGAGAGTCTGCCGGTGCCGTTGAGCGCCGCCGAGACGGTCGTCTTGGACAGGCCCGCCTCGCGCGCCACGTCGACGAGACGGACGCGCGGGGCGGGCGCCGAGTGCTGCCCGCCGTGCCGTGAAACATCGGTCATGGGGTGATGGTGCCACCCTCGTGACCTCTGCAAAACCGTTCCCGCAAAACCGCCGCCAGGCCTTGTGCGGGAACGTTCCCGCACCAATACTCGCTCCATCCCCCCGAGCCCGTCACTACACCCGTAAAGGGGTGGGTCACATGCGCATGCCCAGAGCCCTCGCGCTTCTCGCCTGTACCGCCGCGCTCGCGGCCACCACCGCCGCCTGCTCCGGCGCCACCAAGCCCCCGGTCGCCGCCGGCGGCGCGGACTTCAAGGTGACCCCGACGTCGCCGCCCGCGCAGGGCCCGCTGGACTCCTTCACCTGGTCGCTGTACGCCGAGCCGTACACGCTCGACTACGCCCTCGCGTACGACTACCCGCCGAACACGGTGCTGGCCAACGTCTGCGAGCAGCTGCTGCGCGTCACTCCCGACCTGAAGATCGAGCCCGGCCTCGCCGTGAAGTGGGCCCAGCCCGACCCCCGCACCCTCGTCTACACCCTGCGCCCCGGGGTGAGGTTCCACGACGGCACCACCATGACCGCCGACGACGTCGTCGCCTCCCTGAAGCGCCAGATGGCCCCCGAGACCGGGTCGCCCTGGGGGACCTCCTTCAAGAACGTCGACTCGATCGAGAAGACCGGACCCCTGGAGGTGACGATCCGCCTCGGCAAGGCCGACGTCCTCTTCCACGAGCTGATGGCCGCGTCCCCCGGCACCGTCGTCAGCGCCGCCTCCCTCGCCGCGGCCGGCAAGGACTACGGCACCCCCAAGGGCAAGCTGAACTGCACCGGCCCCTTCGCCCTCGACACCTGGGCCCAGGGCGACAGCATCACGCTCCGGAAGAACCCGGCCTACTGGGACCCGAAGCTCACCGCCCGGTCCGAGAAGGTGAGGTTCACCTTCATCGAGGACGTGGCGGCCCGCTCCAACGCCTTCCTCTCCGGCGCCGCCGACGGCGGCTACATGGTCCCCTCGTCCTCCTTCGCCCAGCTCCGCTCCAGCGACAAGGGCTCGCTGCTCTTCGGCCCCAACACCGCCGGATCGAACCTGGCGGTCCTCGACTTCCACGGCGCGCTCGGCGACCTGCGGGTCCGCAAGGCCCTGTCGATGGCGCTCGACCGCACGAACATCGTCAGGGCCGCGGCCGGCGGCGTCGGCGTCCCCGCCAAGGCCCCCGCCGCACGCGGCGCCTGGGCACTGGCCCCGGAGAAGACCGCCGCGCTCTTCGACACGCTGCCCGAGCCCGCGTACGACCTGGAGGCGGCGAAGAAGCTCGTCCAGGAGGCCGGCGCGACCGGCCGGACCGTCACGCTCGCCACCAGCACCCTCGCCCCCGAGATCAGCGTCGTCGCCAACGCCGTGCAGGCCGCCGGCCGCCAGATCGGCCTCGACGTGCAGCTGAAGCCGGTCTCCCCCGACGCGTACAGCGGGATCTTCGTCGACCCGAACGCGCGGGCCGGCCTCGACCTCGTCATCACCAGCGGCTACGACAACACGCCCGACCCGCTGGAGTTCTACCAGTACCTGCGCACCGGCGACTTCGGGAACTACGGAAACTGGAGCAACGCGGAATTCGACGTCGCCTTCGACCGGGCCAACTCCGAACCCGACGCGGGCAAGCGCGCCGAACTCACCGCGAAGCTCCAGCGGATCGCGCTGGACGAGCTGCCCGTGATCCCGGTGTACGAGGCGCCCTACTCGGTCTTCCTCGGCAAGCGGATCACCGGCGCCCCGACCGGCGTCGTCCAGCTGTACTACCCGTGGGCCGCGACGATCGGGGCCGCAAAGCGATGACGCGCTACCTCGTCGGACGGCTCCTCGGCCTGGTGGCGGTGCTGTTCGTGACCTCCCTCGTGGTCTTCGGCTCCGTCCACCTGGCCCCCGGCGACCCGGTGACCTTCCTGCTGCACGGCCGCCCCGCCACGCCCGAGGCCGTCGCGGCCCTGCGGGCGGAGCACCACCTCGACGACCCGCTCGTCACCCAGTACGCCACGTGGCTCGGCGGGGTGCTCGGCGGCGACTTCGGCCGCTCGGCCCAGTACCACCAGGACGTGTCCGCGCTCATCGGCTCCCGGCTGACGGGCACCGCGCTGCTCGTCGGCTTCGCCGCCGTGCTGGTCGTGGTGCTGGGGGTGTCGGCCGGTGTCCTCGCCGCCCTGCGTCCCGGGCTCCCCGACCGCGTGGTGCTCATCGGCACCGGCGTCGCCACCGCCACGCCCTCGTTCGTGACGGCCATCGCGCTCGTGTCGCTGTTCTCGGTCCAGCTCGGCTGGTTCCCCGGCCCCGGCGGCGGCACCCCGGCGGGACTGGGGGACCGGCTCCACCAGCTGACCCTGCCCGCCTTCGCCCTCGCCCTGTCCTTCGCGGGGCTCCTCGCCCGGGTCACCCGCTCGGCGATGCTCGACGAACTCGGCCGCGACCACGTCGAGGTGGCGCGCGCCCGGGGCGTCGCCGGCCCGTCGGTGGTGCGCCGCCACGTGCTGCGCAACGCGCTCGGCCCGGTCGTCACCGTCGGCGGCACCATGCTCGCCGGACTCCTCATCGGCACGTCGATCGTCGAGACCGCCTTCGACGTGCCGGGCCTCGGCTCGCTGCTCGTGCAGTCGGTGACCGCGCAGGACTTCGCCGTCGTGCAGGCGATCACCCTCCTCAGCGTGGCGGCCTTCGTCCTCGTCAACCTCGTGGTCGACCTGCTGGCCCCGCTCATCGACCCCCGTCTCTCCCTCGGGGAAGGCTCCTCATGACCACCACCACCTCCGCGGCGCCGTACCGCAGGCCGGGGTTCCGCGCCCTGCGGCTGTTCGGCCGGGGTCCGCTCCTCGCGGTCTCCGTCGCGGTCCTCGCCCTCCTCGTCCTGACCGCCCTGCTCGCCCCGGTCCTCGCCCCGTACGACCCGGAGGCGCTCGACCTCTCGGCCAGTCTCGTCGGGACCACCGGCGACCACCTGCTCGGCACCGACCAGTCGGGGCGCGACGTGCTCTCCCGGCTGATCCACGGCGCCCGCACCGGCCTGCTCGGGCCGCTGCTCGTCGTCGGCGTCTCCACCCTGCTCGGCACGCTGCTCGGCGTGGTCGCGGCCTGGCGGGGCGGCTGGGCGGACACCGTCCTCTCCCGCTCCATGGACCTCGTCTTCGCGATCCCGGGGCTGATGCTCGCCATCCTGCTCGTGTCGGTCGTCGGCACGGGACTCACGGCGCCGGTGATCGCCATGGCCGTCGCCTACACCCCGTACGTGGGACGCCTGGTGCGCGGCATCGCCCGCCAGGAGAAGGCCCGGCCGTACATCGAGGCGTACCGGGTGCAGGGCTGGTCCGGCTGGACCGTCTGCGTGCGCCATCTGCTGCCCAACATCGCGCCCACGGTCCTCGCCCAGTCCGCGATGAACTTCGGGTACGCGCTGATGGACCTGGCGGCGCTGTCCTTCCTCGGCTTCGGCGTGCAGCCGCCGGCCGCCGACTGGGGCTCCATGATCAACGAGGGACAGGCGGCGGTCCTCCAGGGGGCGATGCTGCCGGCCCTGGCGCCCTCGGCGTGCATCGTGCTCGCCGTGGTGGCGTTCGGCATCGTCGGCGAGGGGCTCGCCGACCGGATCGCGAAGCGGGAACGGTGAGCGGCATGCACGCACACACGGATGCGGCACCGGTGCTGGAACTCGACGGGCTGGCGGTCCGCCTCCCCGACGACCGGGCGGCCCGGCCGCTCCTCGACGGCGTGAGCCTGACCGTACGGCCCGGCGAGACCGTCGGCCTGGTCGGCGAGTCCGGCTCCGGGAAGTCCGTGGCCTGCCGCAGCGTCCTCGGACTGCTGCCCGAGGGCGCCCGCACCACCGGCGAGGTCCGCGTCTGCGGCCGCGACGTCCTCGCCATGGACCGCGCCGCACTCACCGGGCTGCGGGCCCGCCGGGTGTCGATGGTCTTCCAGGACCCCCGCGCCTCTGTCAACCCGCTGCGCCGCGTCGGCGACTTCCTCACCGAGGGACTGCGGGCCGCCGGGACCCCGGCGGCCCGGGCCACCGCGCGCGCCGAGGAACTCCTCGACGCGGTCGGCATCCGCGACCCGCGCGGCGCCCTGCGGCGCCACCCCCACCAGTTCTCCGGCGGCATGCTGCAGCGGGTCGTCATCGCGGCGGCCCTGGCGAGCGAACCGGAGCTGCTGGTCGCCGACGAGCCGACCACCGCCCTCGACGTCACCACCCAGGCGGAGATCGTCTCGATGCTCGCCCGGCTCCGCGCCGAACGCGGCACCGGCATGCTGTTCGTCACCCACGACCTCGAACTGGCCGCGACCGTCTGCGACCGCGTGTACGTGATGTACGCCGGCCGGATCGTGGAACACCGGGGCACCGACGAGCTGTTCGACCTGCCGCGGCACCCGTACACCGCGGGCCTGCTCGCCTGCACGCCGAGCATCGCACCGGGCGCGCCGGCCCCCCGGCCCATCCCGGGCCGGCCCGTCTCCCTGGCCGAGGCGCCGCAGGGCTGTGCCTTCGCCGCGCGCTGTGCCCACGCCGTCCCGCGCTGTTCCCGGGAGAAGCCCGAACTCGCGGTGCACGGCGACGGGTTCGCCGCCTGCCACCGCGCCGACGAAGGGATCACGCTGTGACCGTCTCGACGAAGGAAGGACTGGTCGTCGAGGGACTGACGAAGCGGTACGGCGGCCACACGGCCGTGGACGGCGTGTCGTTCGCGCTGTCCCCCGGCTCCTCGCTCGCGATCGTCGGCGAGTCCGGCAGCGGCAAGACGACCACGGTGCGGATGCTGGTCGGGCTGGAGACCCCGGACGGCGGGACGGTCCGGCTCGACGGCCGCGACCGCTCCGCCCGCCCGCGGCGCCGGGCCGAACGCCTGGCGCGGGCCCGGGAGATCCAGATGGTCTTCCAGGACCCGTACCTCTCGCTCGACCCGCGCGTCACCGTCGCCGGCTGTCTCGACGAGGTCCTGCGGCTGCACGGCCCTCTCGACGCCGCCGCCCGGCGGGCCCGCGTCGCCGAGCTCCTGGACCAGGTCGGGCTGGGCGCGCGGGAGGCCGACGCCCTGCCCCGCGGCCTGTCCGGCGGTCAGCGCCAGCGCGTGGCGATCGCCCGCGCCCTGGCGGTCGAGCCCCGGGTCCTCGTGCTGGACGAGGCCGTCGCCGCCCTCGACGTGTCGATCCAGGCCCAGATCCTCGAACTCCTGCGGGTCATCCGCGAGGAGTCCGGCATCGGCTACCTCTTCGTGACGCACGACCTCGCGGTCGTCCGGCACGTCGCCGACGAGGTCCTCGTCCTCAGGTCCGGCGCCGTCGTGGAGTCGGGCCCGGTCGACCGCGTGCTCGGCGCCCCGGAGCATCCGTACACCCGGCTGCTCCTGGACTCCGTTCCCCGGCGCGGGCGGCGGGCGGCCTGACTCACGCCTCCAGCCGGACGAGGACCGCGGCCACGGCCCGGGCCACCGCCGCCCGGGACTCCTCGGTGGGGTCGACCAGCTCGAAGCCGTGCCGCCCGTGCGGGACGTCGACCACCTCGACCTCGCGGCCGGAGGCCGCGGCGGCGTCGAGGAACTCCCGGACCGTGGCCGCGAGGACGGGGTGTTCGCGCCCCGCCCGCGTCAGGACCACCGGCGGCCCGTCCGCGGCGCCGACGGCGTCGACGGGCCGGAATCGGGGGCCGACGGCGTCCCAGCCGGGCGGGGGCGCGAGGGCCGGGTAGGTCACCGCGAGGCAGCGCAGCCAGGCGGGCGGCGCGGCCAGCCAGTCGGCGGCGAGGAGGGAGCCCGTCGAGAAGAACCAGAGGGCGATCCGGTCGGCGTCCACACGGGGGTCGGCGCGGAGGAGGGCGACGGCGTCGGCGAGGTCACGGGCGGCGCGCGGGTAGTCGGCGGGGTCGTACAGCCGGTGGTCGAGGGTCGCGCCGACCACGCCCGCGGCCGCGGCGCAGCGGCCGTATCCGAGGAAGAAGGGGGTGTCGCGCGGAGTGGGCCTCCGGTCGGGGGCGACGGGCCCGCCGTGGACGAAGAGCACGGCCGGGCGCGGGGAACCGCTGCCGGAGGGGAGGTGGAGGTCCACCCTGCCGTGGCGTTCACGGGGTGCTTCGGGGAGGTCGAGGAGGAAGGGCAGGAGGTGCGAGGGCTGCTCGTGCGCGGGCCCGGGCGCCCGCACCCGGTGACCCTCCCCCGCCGCGGCGCGGAGCAGCACCCCGGCGAGCGCGTCCGGTGCGGAGAGCATCGGCCAGTGGCCGGTGGCCAGTTCGAGGAAGCGCACGTGGGCGGCGGCGAGCCGGCGGAACTGCGGCGGCCCGGAGGCCACGAGCAGTTCCACGGCGTCGATGCCGGCTCCGCCGGACGTGCCCAGGACTCCGGTGAGCGGCAGCGCGTCGGCGGCGCCGGTCAGCCGCAGCGGGTCGGTGAGGGTGGCGGGCGGCTGCGGCACGGCGAGGCGCTCCAGGCGGTCGAGCACCGCGGCGGGGACCCCGTCGGTCGTGCCCCAGCGCCCCCGGCTGCCCCGGGTCGGCGGCGGGACGGGCCGGTCGCGCTTCCCTACCGCTTCCGCGCCTTCGGCCTCGCCGTCGCCCAGCAGGGCCCTCACCTCGGGGTCGGGCAGCGCGGCCGCGGCGGGCCGGCCGTCCTCGGGGAGCGGGGTGTCCAGGGCGACGATCCGGGCGACCCGCTCCGGCCGGCGGTCGGCGGCGCCGAAGACCGGGTGCAGTCCGTACCCGTGACCGACGAGCACCACGTCGGGCGCGTCGAGGGCGTCGACGAGCCGCACCAGGTCCTCGACGTGGGTCTCCAGGCCGGGCGCGGCCCCCGCCCCGCTCTCCCGGTCCGCCATCCCGGTCAGGGTCACGGGGTACGGCTCCGCTCCCGCGGCACGGAGCCGGGCGGCGGTCTCCTCCCAGATCCAGCCGCCGGTGAAGGGGCCGGACACCAGCACGAACGCGGTCATGAACGTCTCCTCGCCTCTCGGGGATGTCCCGCCCTGCACGCTAGGAACTCCCCCTGGGGGAGGTTCAAGCCGTGGGCGGGCGGACGGCACAATGGACCCGCCGGCGGACGGCGCCGGCTCGCTGACGGAGGTTCACGTCGTGTCGTCCGACGGGCTGTGGAGCATCGGGGAGCTCGCCGAGCGCGCGGGCACGACCGTAAAGACCGTGCGCCACTACTCGGACCGGGGACTGCTGCCCGAGGCGGCCCGCAGCTCCGGCGGGCACCGCAGGTACGGGGCCGGGGCGCTGGACCGGCTGCGGCTGATCCGCTCGCTGCGCGCGCTCGGCCTGCCGCTGCCGGAGGTGGAGCGGGTCGTCCGGGGGGCACCGCCGGGTGAGGACGCGGGGTCGGCGGGCCCGGACGTGCTGGCGGAGGCCGTCGCCGGGCGGCTGCGGGAGGTGGCGGCCGAACTGGCCGCGCTGCGCTGGCGGGAGGCGTCCCTGCGGCTGCTCCAGGAGGGCGACGGCGGGGAGCGGGCCGAGCGGCTGCGCCTGCTGGGCGCGATGGGCGTGCCGCCCGCCCCGGACCCCCTGGTCCGGTTCTGGCGCCGGATCCTTCCGGTGCGGCTGCCGGGGCGGGTGGTGTCCCGGGTCCTGGACGGGGTCGTGCCGCGTCCCCCGGACGATCCGGGTCCCGCGCAGGTGCTCGGCTTCGCCCGGCTGCACGCGCTCGTCACCGACCCGCGGCTGGGGACGGCGGAGCACCGCCCGGCGCCGCCCCTGCCGGACGGGGAGTACCGGCCGGCCGTGCTGTACGAGGGTCTCGCGGAGGCGTACGCGCTGGCGGCGGCCGAGGAGCGCGGGGGGAGGTCCGGGACGGACGGCGCGCTGGACTGCTTCGTGGCGGCCTACGCCCTGGCGTGCGGAGAACGGGACACGCCCGCCTTCCGGAGCCGGCTCGTCGGGCGGCTCTCCCCGCACGAGGGGCCGGTCGTCGTCCGGTACTGGAAACTGGCGGCCGGGCTGTTCGCCCCGGAGGAGCCGGTGCTCGGCGTCCTGCACCACCGGCTGTCCGTCGCCCTGCGGGACCGGGTCCGCGCCGACGCCGGCTGAGGCTTCCCACATGATGGGCGGCCGGGCGTCCACGGGTTGGTCGCCGCGGTGGCGGATCTTTCCGAGGTGTCGCCGTCGCCGCAGGTCAGAGGGGTGTGTACCCGCCGTCAGGTGGCGCAATACTGCCGCAACACCACCGCGGCCCGACCGCGGCTACGTTCCGTGCCATGCCCGCCGACACCGCCTCCGCCGCCCGTCCCGTCGCCGCCGCACGCCGCCACCGGCTGCGGGCCGACCGGGCGCGGCAGCTCGCCGACCTGCTGCGCCACCAGATCCTGGCCGGCGGGTTCCCGGGCGGGGTGCTCCCGCTGGAGGACGCGATCGCCGCCGACTACCGGGCGAGCCGCAACACCGTGCGCCAGGCCCTGGACCTGCTGCGCGGCGAGCAGCTGGTGGAGCGGCGGTCCGGGGTCGGCACGGTGGTGGTCGGCGAGAAGTTCCCGCACGCCCTGGACCGGCTCCAGGGGCTCGCGGAGATCCTGCGCGAGCACGGGCGGGTCTCCAACGAGGTCCGCACCGTCGGTCCGGTGGCGGCGTCCGGGCCGGTGGCCCACCGGCTCGGACTGCCCGAGCACACCGACGTGCTCTGTGTCGAACGGCTGCGGCGGCTCGACGGACTGCCGCTCTCCCTCGACCTGTCGTACCTGCCGATGGACGTCGGCGGCGCGCTCCTGGACGGCGACCTGGAGAACACCGACGTGTTCCGGCTCCTGGAGCAGCTGACCGGCGGGCCGCTGGGGCACGCCGAGATCACGCTGGAGGCCGTCAACGCCGACGCGCACTCGGCCGCCGTGCTCCAGGCCCCGCGCGGGGCCGCGGTCCTGATGCTGGAGCGGCTGACCCATCTGCCCGACGGGCGCCCGGTGGACCTGGAGTTCATCCGGTTCCGCGGCGACCGCATCACCATGAGCGGCCTGCTGCACCGCTCCGTCTGACCCCCGTCGACCCTTCCGAACCCCCTTCCTGGAGACAGCCATGCCTCTGGTCCCCCAGCGTGCCGACGTGCCCGTGACGATCGACGAGTCGAAGTGCATCGACGGCTGCACGCTCTGCGTCGACATGTGTCCGCTGGACTCGCTCGCGATCCGCGAGGGCGACGGCAAGGCGTACATGCACGTGGACGAGTGCTGGTACTGCGGCCCCTGCGCGGCCCGCTGTCCCACCGGCGCGGTGACCGTCAACATGCCCTACCTGCTCCGGTGAAGGCGAAAGGCCGACCTCTCATGTCCAGAGCCACCCTGTCCGGCTCCTCCCCCGCCTGCGTTCCCCCGTCCCGCGGGCGCGGTGTCCGCGCCGGGCTTCCCCTGCTCCTCCCGGTCGCGCTCCTCGTGCCGCTCGCCACCGCCTGCGGCGGCGCCGCGGGATCGGGCGACGGCGACGACGGGGGCACCGTCACCGTGACGGTGGGCTACCAGTCGAAGACCATCAACACCGTCACGGCCGGCACCCTGCTGCGCTCCCTCGGCTACTTCGAGCAGGAGCTCGCGGCCGCCGGGAGGAAGGACGGCCGAACCTACCGGGTCGTCTGGCAGGACTACGCGACCGGCGCCCCGATCACCGCGCAGATGACCGCGGGGAAGATCGACATCGGGTCGATGGGCGACTTCCCGCTCCTCCTCAACGCGGCCCGCGGAAAACAGCTGAAGGAGCCGACCCGGCTCGTCTCGGTCACCGGCTACAACCTGCGCGGCGGCCTCAACACCGTCGTCACCGCGCCCGGTTCGCCGCTGAGGTCGCTCGCCGACCTGAAGGGCCGCAAGGTCTCCACCAGCGTCGGCTCGGCGGCCGACGGCACCCTGGTCCGGGCGCTGCGCCGGGCGGGACTCGACCCGGCGAAGGACGTGTCCAAGCTCAACCAGCAGCCGAGCGTCGGCGCGTCGGCGCTGGCCGGGGGCAGCGTCGACGCGCTGTCGCAGTTCGTCGCCTGGCCCGGGCTGCTGGCCTTCCAGGGACGGGCGACGGCCCTGTACGACGGGGCCGAGCTGAACCTGCCCACGTTCCACGGGGTCACCGTCCGGGAGGAGTTCGCGCGGCGGCGGCCCGCCGTCCTCGACGCGTTCCTGCGCGCCCAGCGCCGCGCCACGGACGAGCTGCGCGCCCGTCCGGTGGCGGCCGCCGAGTCGGTGGCGAAGGAGACGGGGCTGCCCGCCGAGGTGGTCTACCTCTACAACGGCTCCCAGGGCATCGCCACCTTCGACCCGGCGCTCCGTCCGGAGCTGATCGCCGCGCTGAAGGAGGACGTGCCGGTCCTGCGGGAAGCCGGTCTGGTCGAGGACGTCGACGTCGACGCCTTCGTCGACCCGGCGCCCCTGCGGCGGGCGGTGACCGGTCCCGCGTACCCCCGGGCGGCGGCGGCGCGGTCCGAGCTGTGGCTGCGGGGGCAGGGCACGACCCGTTCCTTCGACAGCCCCGGCGCGCTCCTGAAGGCCGTGCGGGGCGCCGACGTGCGGGCCGCCTACGTGCCGGACGCGGTGACCGGGACGCTCTGGTTCGCCGACCGGGCGGTCTGGGTCGCGGACGGCGGCGCGTGGCGCGCCTTCGTGACGCGGGCGGCGGCCGAGCGGTACGTGTCGGCCCACACGGGCTCCCGGATCGTCGCGTACGCGGACGCCGTGAGGCTCGCCTCGTGAGCGGCCGGCTCCCCGGCGGCGCGGGTGCCGGGACGAGGGCCGTCCGCCGGCTGGTGCGGGTGGCGTCGCTCGCCGCGGCGCTGGGGGCGTGGCAGCTGCTGACCTCGCTCGACGTCACGCTGTGGCTGCGGTTCGAGCAGTTCCCGACGGTCGTCGAGGTGGCCTCCGCCTTCGCGGACCGGGTCGGCACGGAGGCGTACCGGCAGGACCTCGGCCACAGCCTGCGCCGGATCGCGGTCGGGTTCCTGCTCGCCGCGGTCCTGGGGGTGGCGGCCGGCACGGCCGTCGCCCGGTCGCGGTGGGCCGCCGACCTCCTGGGCCCGCTGGTGGAGGTGGTGCGGCCGGTGCCGGCCATCGCCCTGGTGCCCGTGGCGATCCTGCTCCTGCCCACCAACGAGCAGGGCATCGTCTTCATCACCTGTGCCGCCGCCCTCTTCCCCGTCCTGGTGTCGACCCGGCACGCGGTGCGGGCGCTGAGTCCGGTGTGGGAGGAGGCCGTCCTCACGATGGGCGGCGGCCGGGTCCGGGTGCTGTTCTCCGTGGTGCTGCCGGGCGCCCTGCCGGGGATCTTCGGCGGGCTGTCGGTGGGCATCGGCGTCTCGTGGATCTGTGTGATCTCGGCGGAGATGATCTCCGGCGAGTACGGGGTGGGGTACCGCACCTGGCAGGACTACACGGTCGTCGACTACCCGGGGGTGTTCGTCGGCATGGCCACCATCGGCGCCCTGGGGTGGCTGACCTCCACCGCCGTCGAGACGCTCGGCCGCCGGGTGACCTCCTGGCTGCCGCGCCCCGCCGACCGGTCCCCCGCGGGCCCCGTCCGGGCGTCCGCGGCGGGCCCGCCGTCCCCCGCCTCCGCCGCGTCCGGCGCGCCCTCCCCCACCGTCCCCGCCGTCCCCGCCACCCCGCCCGAGAAGGAGCCGGTCCGATGAGCACCGTGAGCCCCTCCACCACGTCCGCCACACCGTCCGGCCCCGCCGCGCCGCGCTCCGCGCCCGCTCCGTCGGGCCCGGCGCCGGCGGGCGCGGAACTCGCCCTGCACGGCGTACGGCTCGGCCGTCCCGGCGCGGCCGCCGTGTGGGGGCCCGCCGGGCTGCGGATCGCGCCCGGCGAACTCGTGACCGTCGTCGGCCCGTCCGGCTGCGGGAAGACCACGCTGCTGCGCACGCTCGCCGGGCTGCTGCCGCCCCTGGAGGGCCGGGTCACCCAGGACGGGGCGGCGGTCCGCCGGCCCGGCGCCGACCGGGCACTGGTCTTCCAGCACGACGCGTTGCTGCCGTGGCGCTCGGTGCGGGCCAACGTCGAGCTGCCGCTCGCGATCCGCGGGGTGTCCCGCGCGGAGCGGCGCCGCTCGGCCCTGGAGTGGCTGGAGCGGGTCGGCCTGGCCGACCACGCCGCGAAGCTGCCGCACCGGCTGTCCGGCGGCCAGCGGCAGCGGGTGCAGCTGGCGCGGGCGCTGGCGGGCCGGCCCCGGGCGGTCCTGATGGACGAGCCGTTCGGCGCGCTCGACGCCCACACCCGTGCCGGGATGCAGGACCTCCTCGGGGAGATCCTGCGCGGCACCGGCGCGACCGTCGTCTTCGTCACCCACGACGTCGACGAGGCCGTCCACCTGGGCGACCGGGTCGTCCTCTTCGCGACCGGCGAGATCCTCGACGTCCCGCACCCGCGGACCCGCGAGGCCCGCGACGATCCCGCGACGGCCGCCCTGCGCCGTCGCGTCCTCGACTCCCTCTGACCCTCCGGCCGCATCCCTCCGACCGCCGCCCTCCGGCGCCGCGGTCGTCGGCCCGCCGCTTCGAAAGGCATCCCGTGGACACCCCCCTGACCGTCCCCGACCTCGCCGACGCGACCGAGCTCTCCTGCGACGTGCTCGTCGTCGGCGGCGGCACCGCCGGCACCATGGCGGCCCTGACCGCCGCCGAGCGCGGTGCGAACGTCCTGCTCCTGGAGAAGGCGCACGTCCGGCACTCCGGCGCCCTGGCCATGGGCATGGACGGCGTCAACAACGCGGTCGTGCCGGGCCGGGCCGAACCCGACGACTACGTCGCCGAGATCACCCGCGCCAACGACGGCCTCGTGGACCAGTCGACGGTGCGGCAGACGGCCACCCGCGGCTTCGCGATGGTCCGGCGCCTGGAGGCGTACGGGGTGAAGTTCGAGAAGGACGAGCACGGCGAGTACGCGGTCCGGCAGGTGCACCGCTCCGGGTCGTACGTGCTGCCCATGCCGGAGGGCAAGGACGTCAAGAAGGTCCTCTACCGGCAGCTGCGGCGGCGCGAGATGCGGGAGCGGATCCGGATCGAGAACCGCGTCATGCCCGTCCGCGTCCTCACCCACCCGGAGGACGGCCGGGCCGTCGGCGTGGCCGGACTCCACACCCGCACCGGCGAGTTCGTCGTCGTCCGGGCGGGGGCGGTCGTCCTGGCGACCGGCGCCTGCGGCCGGCTCGGCCTGCCCGCCTCGGGCTATCTGTACGGCACGTACGAGAACCCGACCAACGCCGGCGACGGGTACGCCATGGCGTACCACGCGGGAGCGGCGCTCACCGGGATCGAGTGCTTCCAGATCAACCCGCTGATCAAGGACTACAACGGGCCGGCCTGCGCCTACGTGGCCAACCCCTTCGGCGGCTACCAGGTGAACCGGCACGGCGAGCGGTTCGTCGAGTCGGACTACTGGTCGGGGCAGATGATGGCCGAGTTCGCCGCCGAACTCGCCTCGGACCGGGGTCCGGTGTACCTCAAGCTGAGCCATCTGCCGGAGGAGACCGTCCAGGCGGTGGAGTCCGTCCTCCACACCACCGAGCGGCCCACCCGCGGCACCTTCCACGAGAACCGCGGGCACGACTACCGCACCCACGACATCGAGATGCACCTCTCCGAGATCGGCCTGTGCGGCGGCCACTCCGCCTCCGGGGTGCGCGTCGACGCCCACGCCCGCACCACGGTGCCCCGGCTGTACGCGGCCGGCGACCTGGCCTCCGTACCGCACAACTACATGATCGGCGCGTTCGTCTTCGGCGACCTCGCGGGCGAGGACGCGTCCCGGTACCGGGCGTACGAGGGGGAGCTGGACCCGGCGCAGCTCGCCGAGGCCCACGAGCTGGTGTACCGGCCGCTGCGCCGTCCCGACGGCCCTCCGCAGCCGCAGGTCGAGTTCAAGCTGCGCAGGTTCGTGAACGACTACGTGTCGCCGCCCAAGACGGGGGCGCGGCTCTCGCTGGCCGTCGAGGCGTTCACCCGCATGTCGGAGGAGATCGCCGGGATGGGGGCGCGGACGCCGCACGAGCTCATGCGGTGCGCGGAGGTCTCGTTCATCCGCGACTGCGCCGAGATGGCGGCGCGGGCCTCGCTGGCCAGGACCGAGTCGCGGTGGGGGCTCTACCACGAGCGGCTCGACCACCCGGAGCGGAACGACACGGACTGGCTGCACCACCTCGACCTGCGCAAGTCGCCCTCCGGGGCGATGGAGTTCACGGCGCGACCGGTCGAGCCGTACGTGGTGCCGGTGCCGGAGTTCGCCCCTCCGGGCGGCCCCGAGCGGCACATCGGCGAGGTGGCGCTCGTGCCCGTCGCCACCGCCGGGCCGCGTGACGCCGCCCCGGCCGCCCGCGCCGGCGGCGACGGCCCCGCGGCCCCCGCGGGCGGCCTGCCCGAGCCGGTCGACGGTTCCGCGGCGGCGCCCCGCCCCCGGCTGCTGCGGCTGCTGGCGCTCGCCGAGGACTCCCCCGACGTCGACGCGCTCGGCCCCTACCTGACCGACGACGATCCGGCGGTGCGGGCCGCCGCCGTCACGGTCCTCGGCGAGACCGCGCCGGCCGGCTCGGGGCCCGCCCTGGCCGCGCGGCTGCGGGACGGTGCGGCGCGGGTGCGGGCGGCCGCCGCGGCGGCCCTGCGCGAACTGGCCGAGGTCCTTCCCGCCGAGCCGGTGCTCGGCACCGGGCTGCGCGCGGCCCTCGACGTGCCGGACGCGGCCGTGCGCGCCGCCGCGCTGGACGTGCTGCGGGCGCTGCGGCTCGGCGACGCGTCGCTGTACGCGGGCGCGCTCTCCGACGACACGGTCGACGTCCGGGTGCGGGCCGTCCGGGCGCTGGTCGCGGTGGACGCGGTCGCGGAGCTCGCGGTGGCCGCCGGCGATCCGGCGCGCGAGGTCCGGGTCGCGGTGGCGCGTGGCCTGGCGGCCGTGCGGGACCCCGCCCCGGAGCCGCTGCTGCCGCTCCTGGACGACGCCGACCCGCTGGTGCGGGGTGCGGCGCTGGCCTCCCTGGCCGACACGGGCTGCCCGCCGGAACTGGCGGCGACGGCGGGGGCGGCGCTCGGCGATCCCGCCTGGCAGGTGCGGGCGGGCGCGGCGACGGCGCTGCGGGCCGCTCCGGCCGGTCCCGCCGTCGCCGGGCTCGCCGGCGCGCTCGGCGACCCGAACGCCGACGTCCGCAAGGCCGCCGTGCTCTCCCTCCTCGCCCACCGGGACGACCCCGCGGCCCGCGCCGCCCTCGCGGGGGCGGCCGGCGACGCCGACGCCGACGTCCGGGCCTACGCCGCGCGGGCGGCGGCGCCGGTCCCGAGCGGCGCCCGCTGAACCCGGGCTCGCCGGGGGCCGTCGTGCTCGGCGTCCCCCGGACGGCCCCGCGCGTCGCGCGGTCCGCGCACCCGGTCGGGTGACGGGCGGCGGCATCCGGGTGAGCGTGCGCGTGACCGGCCCGTGGGCCGGGAAGGGGCGCAGGCTGGATGCAGGACGACGAGGAGGTGGTGCCGGTGTCGGGGCCGACGACGAGCGGGGACGCGGTGGGAGCGCCGTGCTGGCTGAGTCTGAGCGCGCGTGATCTCGCGGCGGCGGAGCGTTTCTACGGGGCGGTACTGGGCTGGACGTTCCGCCGGGGCGGTCTGGACGACACGTTCGCGGTGGGCGAACTGGGCGGGGTCCCGGTGGCCGGGATCGCCCCGGTGGCGGTCGAGCTGGCCGTGCCCGTGGCCTGGACGGCGTTCTTCTCCGTGGCCGACGCCGACGCGGCGGTGGCGCGGATCCGGGAGCGCGGCGGCACCGTCGGCGTGGGACCGGTCGCCTATCCGCCCCGGGGCCGGGCGGCGCTCGCCACCGACCGCGAGGGGGCGTCGTTCGGGGTGTGGGAGGGACCCACGGAGTCCCGCTGGCACGTCGACGAGTACACGGCTCCGGCCTGGCTCGAACTCCACACCCGGGACGCCTTCGAGGCAGCCGTGTTCTACGGCGAGGTGCTCCGCTGGACGGACGGGTCGCCGGGCCGCCTGGAGGTGTCGTACGAGCAGGACAAGGTGGTGCTGCGCCGGGACGGCGACGCCGTGGCCCGGCTGAACAGCGGACCGGTCGAGTCCGCCTCGCCGCGGCCCCAGCTGCGGCCGCGGTGGATCGCCTGCTTCCGGGTGCCCGATCCGCGGGCCGCGGCGGAGGCGGTGCTGGCCCACGGAGGCTCGGTGGTGCAGGGCGGCGACTGGGGCGGGGTCCGCGGGCCCGAGGACGCCGACGGCCGCCGGGTGGCCGTGCGGGACCCGGACGGGGCACTGTTCACCCTGGCGGTGGCCGAGGAGCGGAAGGTCTGACCGGTGCGGGGACGGGAGCCCGGGTCCGTGGCCCGTCCCCGCACCGGCGGCCGGCCCGGCTGATGGGGTCGCACGTCCTGCACCTGCGGCTGCACGCCGACCCGGCGGTCCTCGGCTGTCCGGTGGAGGCCCGGTTCCGGCTGGGCGTGCCGCACCGCGGGCCCGCGGACGCGATCCGGCTGCCCGCGCGCGGGCCGGCCGGGCGCCACCTCGTCGTGACCAGCGGCTCGACCAGCCTCCTCGGGTACTCCGGCCACCGTGCCACGCGCGACCTCCAGGAGTTCGCGGACCGGGTGTCCGCGCGGCTGGAGGGCGTGACCTCGACGGAGACGGCCCTGCCGACGCGGACGGACAAGCGGGCGGGCTTCGCGTCGGTCCGGGGGTGAGCGGGGCGGGCCGGCCGCGCCCGGGGACGGCGAGGATCCCGGCGGCCGCCTCTGCGCGGCCGCCGGGGTCCTGGGTCCGGTGCGCGTCCCCCCGCGGGGCCGGACGCCGGACCGGGGCGGGCCGCCGCGCGCCGTCCCCACGTGCGCGGCGGTCCCGGTACCGGGTGTCAGGCCGTGGCGGCCCCGGAGGCGGCGCGCGGCGTGGTGGCGGGTTCCACGGCGGGGTCGTCGGCGCCGGCGGCCGGGTCCTTGGCGGGGATGAGGGCGGCGACGAGCGCGGCGGCGACGCCCACGCCGCACCCGATGAGCATGGCGACGCGGAAGCCGTCCTCGGAGGGCAGCGCGTGGCCGCCGAGGGTGGTGGTCATCTGGGCGAGGACGACGCCGATGACGGCGGCCGACCCCGAGGTGCCGATGGACCGCATCAGGGTGTTGAAGCTGTTGGCCGAGGCGGTCTCCTCCTGCGGGACGGCGCCCATGATGAGGGCGGGCATGGCGCCGTAGGCCAGGCCGACGCCCGTGTTGCAGACGAGGGTCACGGCGAGCAGGCCCCAGGTGGTGCCCATCAGCGCGAGCGAGGAGCCGTACCCGGCGGCGATGACCAGGGCGCCGACGGAGAGCGTGACCTTGGGGCCGCGGGCGGCGGAGAGCTTGGCGCCGAGGGGCGCGAGGACCATCATCATCAGGCCCGCCGGGGCCATCCACAGGCCCATCGCCATCATCGACTGGCCGAGTCCGTAGCCGGTGGCCTCGGGGAGCTGGAACAGCTGGGGCACGACCAGGGACTGCGCGTACATCGCGAAGCCGACCAGGACCGAGGCCAGGTTGGTCATCAGGACGACCGGGCGGGCGGTGACCCGCAGGTCGACGAGCGGGTCGGGCGTGCGCAGCTCCCACGCGCCCCAGCCGAGCAGGACGACGGCGGCGACGGCGAAGAGGCCGAGGGTGGTGGCGCTGCCCCAGCCCCAGCTCGCGCCCTTGGAGACGGCGAGCAGCAGGGCGACGAGGCCGACGCCGAGGCCGAGCGCGCCGGGGACGTCGAAGCGGCCCGGTGCGGCGGCGCGGCGGCCGGTGGGGGCGACGCGCCAGATGAGGAAGCCGACGACGAGGCTCAGGGCGGCGGCCACCCAGAAGAGCACGCGCCAGCTGGCGTTCTCGGCGACGGCGGCGGAGAAGGGCAGGCCGAGGGCGCCGCCGACGCCCATGGAGGCGCTCATCAGGGCGATCGAGCCGCCGAGCCGTTCGGGCGGCAGGATGTCGCGCAGCAGGCTGATGCCGAGGGGCACGACGCCCATGCCGAGGCCCTGGAGGCCGCGTCCGACGATCATCGGGACGACGGAGGAGGCGAGCGCGCAGACCACGGATCCGGCGACCAGCGGGACCACGGAGGCGAGCAGGACGCGGCGCTTGCCGAGGGTGTCGCCGAGCCGTCCGGCGACCGGGGTGGCCACGGCGCCCGCGAGCAGCGTGGCGGTGATCACCCAGGAGGCGTTGGACGCGGTGGTGTCGAGCAGCTTGGGGAGGTCGCCGATGAGCGGCACCACCAGGGTCTGCATGAGTGCGGCCACGATGCCCGCGAGCGCGAGGACGCCGACGACGCCTCCGGGTCGGGCGTCGGGCTTGGAGCCGTCCACGAGTTCTCCCTCGGTCTTGCACGGTGCGCCATGGGTCGCCATGTGCGGTCTTATGCATGATGCACATGTATTGTCGCATGCACAAGCTATGCATAGTGCACAGTTGAACGCGACGGGAGAGAATGGAGTCATGGACAAGCCCGTGGACAAGCCCACCCATCTGGTCGAGTTCGAGGCCATGCTGCTCGGCCGGCACGCCCTCCTGTACGCGCCCCGCTCCCGGGCCGGCGGCGGACACCTGGACCGCAGCGCGTACGTCCTGCTGAGCCGGATCCGGATGCACGGGCCGATGTCCATCGGGCAGCTCACCGAGGCGTTCGGCCTCGACGCCTCCACCCTCAACCGGCAGACCGCCGCCATGCTGCGCGCCGGGGTCGTCGAACGCATCCCCGACCCGGAGGGCGGCATCGCCCGCAAGTTCCGCATCACCGAGGACGGCGAACGCCGGCTGGAGGCGGACCGGACCGCGAACGTCGAGGGCCTGGAGCGGGTGATGGAGCACTGGTCACCCGAGGACGTGACCGTCTTCGCCGCCTACCTCGAACGCTTCAACCGCGACATCGAGCGGCTCGAAGGCCGCCCCTGGCCGCGCCCCTGACGCCGGCCGGCACAGCGCCGGCCCCGCGCACCCGCCGCCCGCCGTTCCCCTGCGCCGGGCGCGCACCCGAGGGCCGGCGCACCCCCGTCGGCCGCGCACGCGGCCGACGGGCTCACCGCGCACCGCCCCCCAGCCCCGGCGGCGCGCCCGGCCCGGCCCGCGCCCCGAGGCGCCCCTCCGCGCCCCGGCCGTTCGCGGGCGAGGACCCCACCGTTCCCGGATGACGGACGCGCCGTCAGCCCCCGCGCCGCATCGCCGCCCGGCGGTCCGCCGTCGCGAGAGCGGTGTCGAGCAGGGCGACGACGGCGAAGGCGAGGGCCGCCGTCGGCCGTCCCAGCCCGTCGAGGGCGAGGGCCGCCGCACCGAAGACCACGGCCTTGACGGCCGGGACTCCCCCGAGCGGCAGCCGGATCCGGGCCTTCGGGGCGGCGAGGAGACCCCAGGCGACGGCGGCGACGGCGGGCGCCGCGACGGCCAGCAGCAGCCGGAGGGCCACGCCGTCCCCTCTCCCAGCCCCACCACGCCAGGACGGCCAGGGCCGCGGGCTCCAGCAGGAACGCGAGCCCTTCGGTGAACACGCACAGCGGGCCGGGGAGCTTCATCGGGGACCTTCCGGGGACGACCGCGCGGGCGAACCGGCCAGAGCCCAGGCGGCAGTTGTGACAGGAGTCTTTACCGCGGGGCTTCGGCGGCGGTAGCTTCCCGCCGACGCAAAACGTTTCTGAAACTTTCCGACCGTGTTTCCAGCGCCGCCGATCCCCATCCCCCAACCGGCCCGCACGGAACGCCCTTGCCTGGAGAATCAGATGACCCGCACCCCCACGCGGCTGCCCGGACGTCCGGTGGCCGCCCTGGCGGTGGCCGCCGGCCTCCTCGGCCTGCTCGCCGCACCCCCCGACGCCCCCGCACCCCGCACCGCCCCGGCCGCGGCCGTCGCCGAGAACACCGCGACCGTCTTCTACTGGACCAAGACGAAGAACTGGGCCGCACACCACCTGCACTACGCGCCCGACGGCGGTTCCTGGACCGCCGTCCCCGGCGTCGCCATGGAGGCCGCCTGCACGGACTGGGTGAAGAAGACCGTCACCCTCGGCGCCGCCACCGGGCTGCAGGCCACCTTCAACAACGGCACGGGCACCTGGGACAACAACGGCGGCAAGAACTACGCCCTGGGCACTGGGGCGATCACCGTCAAGGACGGCGTCGTCGCCCACTCCGACCCCTGTTCGGGCACCACGCCCACCCCGTCCGCCAAGGCGACGGTGTACTACTCCACCGAGGCGCTCGGCTGGTCCACCGCCAACATCCACTACCAGCCCGCCGGCGGCGCGTGGACGGCCGTCCCCGGCGTCGGCATGCAGGCCGCCTGCACCGGCTGGTGGAAGCGCGAGATCGACCTGGGGACGGCGACGTCCTTCAAGGCCGCCTTCAACAACGGCAACGGCACCTGGGACAACAACGGCGGCGCCGACTACGCCCTCGGAACGGGCGTCAGCACCGTGCGGAACAACGCGGTGACGGCGAACGCCGCCGACCCGTGCGCCGCCGCCACGCCCGACACCCAGGCGCCGACCGTCCCCGCGCGCGTCACCGCGGCGGCCGACGGCACCTCGGTCCTGCTCACCTGGGACCCCTCGACCGACGACCGCAGCGTGACCAGGTACCAGGTCACCCGGGTCGGCGGCAGCGGCGGCACGGTCGTGACCGACGTCGGTTCCACGGTGTACTCGGACACCGGCCTGGCCGAACGGACGGCGTACAGCTACACGGTGAAGGCCGTGGACGCGGCCGGCAACGTCTCCGCCGCCTCCGCCGCCGCGACCGCCACCACCGGCGACCGGCCCGCGACCCCCGCCACCGGCAAGCCGCTGGGCACCGACCCCCGCAAGGACCCGATCTACTTCGTCCTCACCGCGCGCTTCTACGACGGCGACACGTCGAACGACCGCGGCGGCAGCCAGCACGTGAAGTCGGGCAACGCGGCCAACGACGACCCCATGTTCCGGGGCGACTTCAAGGGCCTCGTCCAGAAGCTGGACTACGTCAAGGGGCTCGGCTTCTCGGCGATCTGGATCACCCCCGTGGTCCTCAACCGGTCCGACTACGACTACCACGGCTACCACGGCTACGACTTCTACAAGGTCGACCCGCGCCTGGAGTCCGCCGGCGCCTCCTACCAGGACCTCATCGACGCCGCCCACGCCAAGGGCATGAAGATCTACCAGGACGTCGTCTACAACCACTCCTCCCGCTGGGGCGCCAAGGGCCTGTTCACGCCGACCGTCTACGGAGTCCGGGACAGCCAGTGGAGCTGGTACTACGACGAGAAGCAGCCCGGTTTCGAGTACGACGGCCTGACGGTCGACGCGAAGTCCGGCAAGTCGTACTACAACGGCGACCTGTGGTCGACGGCCGAGCCGGCCGGCAACACCTGCCTCAACTGGGGCAAGCCCACCGGCGGCAAGAGCGCCGAGGGGTACACCGTCTACAACTGCCAGTGGCCGAGCCCGACCTCCGGCATGTTCCCCAAGGCGCTGTACCACCAGTGCTGGATCGGCAACTGGGAGGGAGAGGACTCCCGTTCCTGCTGGCTGCACGAGGACCTGGCGGACTTCGACACGGAGAACGCGACCGTCCAGAACTACCTGATCGGCGCCTACGACAAGTACATCGACATGGGCGTCGACGGGTTCCGCGTCGACACCGCCGTGCACATCCCGCGCACCACCTGGAACCGCCGCTTCCTGCCGGCCATCCAGGAGCGGGTGACCCAGCGCCACGGAGCCGCGGCGGCCGCGAACTTCTTCGTCTTCGGCGAGGTGGCCGCGTTCGTCAACGACAAGTGGAACCGCGGCTCGGTGAACCACTCCGCGCAGTTCTACACCTGGAAGGAGCGCAAGGAGTACGACGCCGACGACACCAGGGCCGCCCTGGAGATGTACGACTACGAGCAGCAGCAGGGCACCGGCAACCAGCCCACCTCCACCAACGCGTTCCTGAACGGCAACAGCTACCACGCGCCGGACCACAGCCGCTTCTCCGGCATGAACGTCATCGACATGCGCATGCACATGAACTTCGGTGACGCCTCCAACGCCTTCTTCAACGGCAAGGACTCGGACGACAGTTACAACGACGCCACCTACAACGTCGTCTACGTCGACAGCCACGACTACGGCCCGAACAAGTCGAGCGAGCGGTACGCGGGCGGCACCGACGCCTGGGCGGAGAACATGTCCCTGATGTGGACGTTCCGCGGCATCCCTACGCTCTACTACGGCTCCGAGATCGAGTTCCAGAAGGGCAAGAAGATCGACTGCGGGCCGACCTGCCCGCTCGCCACCACCGGCCGCGCCTACTACGGCGACCACATCGCGGGCTCCGTCACGGCCTCCGACTTCTCCCAGGTCTCGTCGGCCTCCGGAGCCGTCGCCACCACGCTCCAGCAGCCCCTGGTGCGGCACGTGCAGCGGCTCAACCAGATCCGCCGCGCCATCCCCGCCCTGCAGATGGGCCAGTACTCCACCGAGGGCATCTCGGGCGGCATGGCCTACAAGCGGCGCTACACCAGCGGCTCCACGGACAGCTTCGCCCTGGTCACCGTCTCGGGCGGCGCCACCTTCTCCGGCGTCCCGAACGGCACCTACACCGACGCCGTCACCGGCGACGTCCGCACCGTCTCGGGCGGCACGCTCACGGTCGCCGCGCCCGGCAAGGGCAACCTGCGCGTCTACGTCCTGAACGGCCCCGGCAAGATCGGCACCGCCGGCCCGTACCTGAAGTAGCGCACCCCGTACGGGGCGGGCGCCCCCCGCCCCGTACCCCGCCGGCACCCCGGCCGGGCGACGGGGACCGGGCCCGGGCCCAGGCCGGATCGTCCTCGGACAGCGTCACCCGGTCCGACGGGAACGAAAGGGGCAGGTGAGCGGATAGGACCGCCTTCCCGGCGGCGGAAGATCAACAGTGCGTCACGCGAACTGGCTTTTCGGACAGAATGCTTCCTTCCGCCGGGCGAGTCTGGGATCTTGCGTCCACCCCACACATCACAGGGCCCGGCCGGCGCCACCCGCGCCACCGGGTCATCGGAGGACGCATTGTTTTCCCACATATCCAGCCGGCTGAGGGCTTCGGCCATCGCCGTCGCGGCGCTCGGTACGACCGTGGCCCTCGCCGCTCCCGCCGGTCCCGCCCTTGCAGCACCGTCGGACACCGCGCCCGTCGCGGCCCGTTCGGCGGGGGCGGACCGGACCACCACGACCACCACCGTCGCGGCGGCGCCGGCGGCCTGGGCCGCCGGCACCCGCGCGTACCTGGTCATCACCGCCCCCGGCGGCACGTCGGCGGTCAGCGGTGCCGTGACCGGCAACGGCGGTTCGGTCTTCGCGACCTACGACGCGATCGGCGTGATCGTGGCGCACTCGACGTCGGCGTCGTTCGCCGCGTCGATGCGCACGGTCGGCGGAGTCCAGCAGGTCGGCGCGACCCGTACATCGGACGTCCCGGCCGACGCCTACAACCCGGCGCTGCCGGCCAACCCGGCACAGTCCGCGACGACGCTCACGGAGTCCAACCGCTGGGACATGACCCAGATCAAGGCCGACCAGGCCTGGGCGGTCACCACCGGCTCGGCGTCGGTGAAGGTCGGCGTCCTGGACACCGGCGTGGACGACCAGCACCAGGACATCGCGCCCAACTTCAACGCGGCGGACTCGGCCTCCTGCGCCTACGGCAAGGCCGACACCCGCACCGGCGCCTGGCGTGACGTCGGCACCCACGGCACGCACGTCGCGGGCACGATCGCGGCCGCCAAGAACGGCAAGGGCGTCATCGGCGTCGCGCCGGGCGTGAAGATCTCCTCGGTCCGCATCGCGGAGCCGACCAGCAGCCTGTTCTTCGCGGAGAACACGATCTGCGGCTTCGTCTGGGCCGGTGACCACGGCTTCAAGGTCACCAACAACAGCTACTACACGGACCCGTGGCAGTTCAACTGCCCGGACAACGTCGACCAGGCCGCCATCATCGAGGGCGTCCGCCGGGCCCAGGCGTACGCCGAGGGCAAGGGTTCGCTCCAGGTGGCGGCCGCGGGCAACTCGAACTACGACCTCGCGAACAAGACGACCGACTCCGAGAGCCCCAACGACTCGACGCCGGTCACCCGTACGATCACCAACGCCTGCATCGACATCCCGACCGAGCTGCCCGGCGTCGTGACCGTCGCCGCGCAGGCCAGCGGCGGGGCGAAGGCGTCGTACTCGAACTTCGGCAACGGCGTCATCGACGTCGCGGCCCCGGGCGGCGACGGCGCCACCCAGGTGTACTCGACGCTCCCCGGCGGCAAGTACGGCAACATGAGCGGCACCTCGATGGCGTCCCCGCACGTGGCCGGTGTCGCCGCGCTCATCGCGAGCAAGAACCCGACGTTCACCCCGGCGCAGATCCGGGACCAGCTGGGCGTCCAGGCGACCGACCGGGCCTGCCCGTCGGACGCCCGGTGCACCGGCACCGCGACGAAGAACGGCTTCTTCGGCGAGGGCGCGGTGGACGCGCTGAAGGCCGTCGGGGGCGGCACCCCGCCGCCCGGCGCGTACTTCGAGAACCTCGCGGACGTCACGATCGCGGACAACGCCACGGTCGAGAGCCCGATCACGGTCAGCGGGGTGACGGGCAACGCCCCGGCGACCCTCAAGGTGGGCGTGGACATCAAGCACACCTACATCGGTGACCTGAAGGTCGACCTGGTGGCCCCGGACGGCAGCGTCTACACGCTGCACAACCGGACCGGCAGCGGCACCGACAACATCGCCCAGACGTACACGGTCAACGCTTCGGCGGAGGTCGCGAACGGTGTCTGGAAGCTCCGCGTGAACGACAACGCGAGCCAGGACACGGGCCGGATCGACGCCTGGAACCTCACCTTCTAGGACAGCGCGTCCCCTGACGGGGCCGGAGCCGCCATGGCTCCGGCCCCGTTTTCCGTGGTGCGGGGGGTGCGCAAGGGCCGGGTGGGAGCTCCTCGGGAAGAAAGTCGCTACCGGGGGGTAGGCCCGCACCGCCCCCTTGCTATACGTTCCGTCTAACAAGCTTGCTAGACACCGCGTCTAACAAGCCCCCGAGCCGATCGCGCGATCCAAGGAGCCGCACCATGGCAGGCAGCACCGTTCGCCCGGACAGCCAGGACGCCCCCGACGCGGACGTCACCGAGTCGGACGTGGCCGAGCGGCTGCTCCGGTCGGCCGCCAGGCTGAGCTACGACCCCGCCGTCGAGGTCGACTGGGACACCCCGCTCGACAAGGACTTCCACGGACAGAGCCCGGAGTGGAACTCCCTCTACGGCACCGCCTACTGGAACGAGATGACCGAGGAGCAGCGCAAGGAGCTGACCCGGCAGGAGTCCGCCTCGGTCGCCAGCACCGGCATCTGGTTCGAGATGATCCTCCAGCAGATGGTCCTCCGGGACATCTACCTGATGGACCACACCGACCCGCGCTTCCAGTGGGCCCTCACCGAGATCGCCGACGAGTGCCGGCACTCCATCATGTTCGCCCGCGGCTCGCAGAAGCTCGGCGCCCCCGCCTACCGGCCCAGGCGGGCCGTGCTGGAGCTCGGCCGCTTCATGAAGACCGTCGGCTTCGGCGAGGCCGCGTACGCGGGCATCCTCGTCGCCGAGGAGGTCCTCGACGTCATGCAGCGCGACTGGATGCGCGACGAGCGGGTCGTCCCCTTCGTCCGCACCATCAACAACATCCACGTCGTCGAGGAATCCCGGCACATGAAGTTCGCCCGGGACGAGACGCGCCGCCACCTCGCCCGCGCCGGCAGGGCCCGCCGGCACTTCCAGGCCCTCGTGGTCGCCATCGCCGCGTACTACATCATCACCAGCCTGGTGAACCCCGAGGTGTACGTGCGGGCCGGCCTCGACCCGGAGCGGGCCCGCCGCGAGGCGGCCGCCAACGAGCACTACAAGGCCCAGCTGCGCGCCAGTTGCTCCGGACTGATGGAGTTCCTGGCCGACGTCGGCATGCTGACCCGGCCCGCGCTGTTCTTCTACCAGCGCGCCCACCTCGTCTGATCACCTCCGAGCCGAGCAGAGCAGAGCCGACGACATGACCTACGCGATCACCCAGACCTGCTGCAACGACGCGACCTGCGTCGCGGTCTGCCCGGTCAACTGCATCCATCCCGCCCCCGGGGAACCGGACTTCGGGACCACGGAGATGCTGTACATCGACCCGAAGACCTGCATCGACTGCGGCGCCTGCGCCGACGCCTGCCCGGTCGACGCGATCTTCCCGGCGGACCGGCTCACCGGACGCCTGCGGGAGTACGAGGCCGTCAACGCCGCGTACTACGCGGAGCGCCCAGCGCCGCCGGCGGTGGCGTCGCCCACCTTCCACCCCTGGGGCGCCCCCTCCTTCACCCGCTCCCTGCCCTCCGACTTCGCCCCGCTGAGGGTCGCGGTCGTCGGGACCGGACCGGCCGGCATGTACGCCGCGGAGGACCTGCTCCTGCACACCAACGCCGAGGTGACGCTGGTCGACCGGCTCCCGGTGGCCGGCGGGCTCGTCCGGTACGGCGTGGCACCGGACCACCCGGCGACCAAGGGGGCCGGCGAGACCTTCGCCCGTTTCCACTCCCACCCCCGGGTCCGGATGCGGCTCGGGCTCACGGTCGGCGAGGACGTCACGGCCGAGGAGCTCTCCGCCCACCACGACGCGGTGATCTACGCGGTCGGCGCACCCGCCGACCGGCGCCTCGCCGTCCCCGGCGAGGACCTCCCCGGCAGCGTCGCCGCGGGCGCGGTCGTGTCCTGGTACAACGCCCACCCCGAGACCGCCGCCGACGCCGTCCCGCTCTCCGCCGAGCGGGTCGTGGTCGTCGGCAACGGCAACGTCGCCCTCGACGTCGCCCGCCTCCTGGTCACCGACCCCGAGGCGCTCGCCGCCACCGACATCGCCGACCACGCCCTCGCCGCGCTCCGCCGCTCCCCCGTCCGCGAGGTGGTGCTGCTCGGTCGCCGGGGCCCGGGGGACGCCGCGTACACGGCCTCGGAGCTGCTCGCCCTGAAGCACCTGCCGGGCGTCGACCTCGTCGTCGACGACGGGGACCCGCGCACCGGAGCGGCCGTCGATGCGGCCGACGCCGGCGACCGGGCCGCGCTGCTGCGCGACGTCGCCCGCGAGACGGTCGACTGGTCGCGCGCACCCGGCGGCGGGCGGCGCAGGATCGTGCTCCGCTTCCACTCGGCGCCGGTCGAGGTGCGCGGCACCGACGCGGTCCGGTCGGTTCGGGTGACGGAGGAAGGGGCGCCGGAGGGCACGGAGATCACGGCGGGGCTCCTGGTCCGGGCCATCGGCTACCGCGGTGTCCCGCTGGCGGGGCTGCCGTTCGACGCGGCCACCGGCACGGTGCCGCACGAGGGCGGGCGGGTGACCGGGATGCCCGGGAGCTATGTCGTCGGCTGGATCAAGCGCGGCCCCTCCGGGGGCATCGGCGCCAACCGCACCTGCGCCGAGGAGACGGTGGGGACGCTGCTCGCGGACGCGGTCGCCGGCGCGCTCCCCACGCCGTCGGGCACCGCGCAGGACTTCCGGCGGCTGGCCAGGAGCCGCAGCCGCGGTCTGGTCGACGCGCGCGGCCTCGCGGCGATCGACCGGGCCGAGCGGGCCAGGGGCCGGGACGCGGGCCGCCCCCGGGTCAAGCTCGCGACGGTGCCGGAGCTGGTCGCGGCGGCGCGGGGCGGGCGGTGGCGCCGCAACGGCTGAGCACGTACGGAAGAGGGGCGGGGCGTTCCGGGTCGCGGGGGATCCGGCCCGGGACGGCGGGCCGGTGCGGAACCGGTACGGGTCAGACGGAGACGGCCAGGGCCTGACGGAGCACGATCGCGTCGAGCCGCACCGCGAAGGGGACGACGTCCGTCAGGTCGAGCGCGAACGCCTCGGCCTTCGGCCGTTCGACGGTCACGTCCACGCAGAAGGCCAGGGCGTACAGGTGCCCCCCGGTCTCCTCGTCCTGGAGGGCGAAGAACAGGTCCCGGTAGAACCGGGTGCGCTCCCCGGACTCCTCGTACACGGACAGGCCGGGCTGCCCCTCCTGCCCGGCGAGCCCGGTGAAGGCGCCGACGAGCTCCCGCTCGACGGTCTCCCAGAACCCGGCCTCCGCGCACTCCGGCGGCAGCGCCTGGCGGACCGCCTCCTTCAGGGAGAGGACCATGACCAGGACGGGGGCGTACTCCTGGAGCCCCCAGCCCCGGACCATCTTCACGACGGTGGAGTCCGGGACGGCCGCGGCGGCCGCCCGGATCGCCTCGAAGTCGAAGTTGACGGTCGCCGGCGCGATCGCCTCCTGGAACACCCGGTCGATCGACCGGGCCTGGTCGAGGTGGTCCGGTGCCACCTCGACGACGGTCCTGAAACTGGCTGCCACAGCTCCTCCTGGATGATCGGGACGATCTCGGTGATCAAGGAGGGGTCAGTATGCCGAGGGAGGGCGGGCCCGGGCGGGACGCGTCCGCCGTGCGGACGGGCCGGCTCCGGCCGGCGCCCGCGGGCAGGGGGTCAGCCGCGGCCGCCGCGGCGCGGCTTCCCGCTCCGGCCGCGCCCCGCGGCGCCGCCGCCGCTCTTGCGGGCCGCCGCGGGCTTGCCACCGGTACGGGAGCCGCCGGCGGGCTTGCCCGACCTGGCGGGCTTGGCCGTCCTGCGGTCCTTGGGCTCCTTCTGGCCCTTGAGCGCCTCGGCCCGCCGGCCGCGGGTGCTGTTCACCGTACGGCCGCGCACGATCCCGATGAACTCCTCCACCAGGTCGGGCGCCTCCTCGGCGGCCGGCCACGAGAGGGCCACGCGGGACTGCGGGACGTCGAGCAGCGTCCGGTAGGTCAGGTCCTTGCGGTGGTGGAGCCGGGCCAGCGACTGGGGCACGGCGAGCACGCCGACCCCCGCCGCGACGAGCTCGACGGCGTCCGCGGTCGTCTCCGGGCGCTCGTTCGCCGCGCGGCCCGGGGGACGCTCCCAGCCGAGCGCGTCGTCGAGGGGGTGCAGGACGAGCTCGTCGGCGAGGTCCTCCGCCGTGATCTCCTCGACCGCGGCGAAGGCGTGGTCCTTGGGGACCACGACCACCGTCGTCTCCGTGTACAGCGGGATCGCGCTGAGGTCGTCCCCGTCGACGGGGAGGCGGACGAGCCCCGCGTCGGCGGCGCCCTCCCGGAGCGCTCCGAACGCCTCGGCCGTGCTCAGCGAGAGGAGGGCCAGCGGGACGTCGGGCAGGCGCTCGTGCCAGATGTTCACCCACTTCGAGGGGGTCACCCCCGGCACGAAGGCGAGCCGGAAGGAGGGGGAGAGCGAGTGGGGATCCGCGGGGGAAACGTCCGAGCCTGTCACCCCGCCAGGCTACCGGTAGCGGACGTGGTCGGAGGTCGCCCGCATGCTCGATACCCTTGACACCATGACGTCGCACCAGAACGCCCAGACGATGAAGCCCGCGACCGCGGCGAAGAAGCTGGGTGTGTACCTCGAAGCCACCCCCGCCGAGTTCCAGGAGGGTGTCGTCTCGCGCGCCGAGCTGAGCGCGCTCCAGGCCGACCCGCCGGCCTGGCTCCGCGAGCTGCGCGAGAAGGGTCCCCACCCGCGCCCGGTCGTCGCCAACAAGCTCGGCGTCTCCATCGCCGGTCTCGCCCGCGGCGGGATCACCGAGCCGCTCACCACCGAGCAGATCGAGGCGATCAAGCAGGAGCTGCCCGAGTGGCTCACCAAGGAGCGCGCCACCCAGTCGGAGGTCCGCAAGGAGACCGTCCGCATCAAGGAGCGCGACGCCGAGCGGGCACGCCGCAGCCAGGACGCCTGAGCCGCACGCCTCGCCATGCCACGCCGGTCCGGACCGAGGAGGTCCGGACCGGCGTGGCGCGTGTCCGGGTGAGGGAGTCATTCCCGCATGAGTGACACGAGCAGCACGAACACCCCGTCCGGGCCGCCGGTCGTCGTCGGCGTGGACGGGTCCGAGCACAGCCTGCGCGCCCTGGAGTGGGCCCTGAGCGCCGCCGAGAGCCTGGGCGCGCCCCTGGTCGTGGCCCACGTCCGGTCCGACGCCCTCCAGCTCGGCGCCGCCCGCATCGCCTCCCTGGGCACGGAGGCGACGGACGCGGAACTGCCGGACCCCGTCCTCGGGGCCGTGCGCACGGTCGCCGAGGAGCGCGGGCACACCGTCCCGGTGCGGTACGCGTCCCTGGAGGGCACCGTGACCGACGCCCTGCCGGCCGCCGCGGCCGGCGCCCGCCTGCTGGTCTCCGGCTCCCGGGGCCGCGGCGGCTTCGCCAGCCTCCTCCTCGGCTCGACGAGCCGCACCCTCGCGATGACCGCGCCCTGCCCGCTGGTGGTCGTGCCGCACGAGGCCCGCGCCGCCGCCCTGGAGAGCGGGGCGGCCGCCGGACGGGTGCTCCTCGGCCTCCAGCCGGAGGAGACCCCCGACGAGGTCCTGGCCTTCGCCTTCGAGGCGGCGCGCCACCGCGGGGTCCCGCTGGAGGCCGTCACCGCCTTCCGCCTCCCCCCGCAGCCCGGCGCGCTCCTCGCCGCGCCCTCCCCGGCGCTCCAGATCCCGCCGCCCCTGCCACCGGCGGACGACGGCACCGAGCTCCTGCGGGAGGCCGAGCGGGAGCAGCGGGAACGGCTGCGCCCCTTCGCCGACCGCAGGCCCGAGGTCGACCTCGTCCCGCGCGTGGTGCCGGGCGACGCGGCGGGACGGCTCGTCGAGGACTCGCGGAAAGCGGGGCTGCTGGTCGTCGGCCGCCACCACCGCCACCACATCGGCTCGCTGCTCATCGGCTCCGTCTCGCACGCGGTGCTGCACCACGCCCACTGCCCGGTGGCGGTGGTGCCGGCCGCGCCCCGGGCCGCCGGGGGCTGACGGGGTCGCGGCGGCGGGCGGTGTCACAGGTGCCTGGTAGACAGGGGGCATGACGTCCGACGATCACGGCGCCACCGCCCGGCGCAACGTCCAGCCGCCCGCCGCCCAGGCCTCGCTCGGCGCGGGGGTGGTCGTCCTCGACGGGGCCGGCCGGGTCCTCCTGGGGCTGCACCGCTCCGGGGTGTGGGAGCTGCCCGGCGGCAAGGTCGAGCCGGGCGAGTCCGTGGAGGCCGCCGCCGTGCGGGAGCTGGCCGAGGAGACGACGCTGCGGGCGGACGAGGCCGACGTGGAGGTCCTCGGGCTGATCCTGGACGCGATGACCTCCGCGGAGCTGACTCGGATGACCGTGGCCACGGTGGTGCGCGGCTTCCGCGGGGTCCCCGCGGTGGCGGAGCCCGACCGGATCGAGCGCTGGGAGTGGACGGATCCGGACCGTCTGCCGGACGCCCTGTTCGTGCCCTCCGCGCAGGTGCTCGGGATGTGGCGGCCCGGCCTGACGGTGCCGGACGGCCCGTTCCACCGGTACGCCATGGGCCGGCTGCCCCGCTGAGGCCGGCGGCGGCCCGCGGGGGTCACCGCGCGTCACCGAGCGAGGTGCGGCGCCCCTGGTTAGCGTGGCTTCCAGGAAGCACGTCGTCCACCGGAAGCGAGAGTCACCGTCATGGCCGCACGACCTGAAGGAACGCCGGTCTGGACCGACGCGATGTTCACCGACGTCGAGGGCGCCAAGACCTTCTACGGTGACGTCCTGGGCTGGACCTTCGGCGAGTCCTCCTCGGAATTCGGGAACTACACCCAGGCGTACAAGGACGGGAAGGCGGTGGCGGCGGTCGTCCCGCCGATGCCGGGCCAGGACGGGGAGCCGCAGTCGGCCTGGTGTCTGTACTTCGCCTCCCCCGACGCCGCCGCCACGGCGGAGCGGATCCGGGCGGCGGGCGGCACGGTGCTGATGGAGCCGATGCAGGTGGGCTCGTTCGGGACGATGTGCCTCGCCCGGGACCCCGCGGGCGTGACCTTCGGCGTCTGGCAGGGCGGCGACCACGAGGGCTTCGAACTGGAGGGCGAGACCGGCTCGTACGCCTGGGCCGAGGTCTTCACCCGGGAGCCCGCGAAGTCCGACGACTTCTTCACCTCCGTCTTCGGGTACGGCTCCAAGAAGATGATGGACGACGCCGTCGACTACCGGGTCTTCGACCTGGGCGGCGAGATGCCCGTCCTCGGCCGGATGACGATGACGCCGGAGGACTTCCCGCCGGAGGTCCCCTCCTACGTCCAGCTGTACTTCGCCGTCGACAACTGCGACCTGGCCGTGGAGCGGGCCGAACGGCTCGGTGGCCGCAAGGTCTTCGGGCCGATGGACAGCCCCTTCGGGCGGTTCGCGGCGATCCTGGACCCGCAGGGTGCGGCCTTCGCCGTGATCGACCTGAGGACCACGGTCGGCGAGATGCCCGAGATGAAGTGAGCGGTGTGGGGGGGGGGGGGGGGGGGGGGGGGGGGGGGGGGGGGGGGGGGGGGGGGGGGGGGGGGGGGGGGGGGGGGGGGGGGGGGGGGGGGGGGG
>NZ_JBVJMN010000062.1:0-52064 GCF_055584185.1 Streptomyces sp. NPDC104202
CCTCGCGCCCCCCCCTCCCCCCCCCCCCCCTCCCCCCCCCCCCCCCCCCCCCCCCCCCCCCCCCCCCCCCCCCCGCCCCCGGCGCGGCCTTCCGGCCGCGTTCAGACGATTCCCTCGGCGATCTCCGCCTCCTCGCGGGCCGTTCCGTACGTCGTGGGCGTGCCGTAGGAGCGGCGGGCGACGTACCACCAGACGCTGGCCAGGACGAGGACGACGGCGAGCGCGATGACGGCGTAGTTCATCGTGTCGACGGTGACCGGGGACTTCTGGGGCAGGCAGAAGAGGACGGTGACGACGGCGACCCAGACGACGGCGGTCCATCCGACGGGCTTGCTCCAGCGGCCCAGGCTCCAGGGGCCGGGGACGAAGCGGTCGCCGGCGCGCAGGCGGAGGTAGATCGGGATGGCGTAGGCGGGCGTGATGCCGATGACGTTGATCGCGGTCACGGCGCCGTACGCGGTGGCGGAGTAGAGCGAGGGGACGGCCAGGACCGCGGCGACGGCGACGGCGAGCCACACCGCGGGGACGGGCGTCTGGGTGCGGCCGCTGACCTTGCGCCAGATCGCGGAGCCCGGCAGGGCGTTGTCGCGGCTGAAGGCGAAGACCATGCGGCTGGCGGCGGCGACCTCGGCGTTGCCGCAGAAGAGCTGGGCGACGATGACGACGAGCAGCAGGGCGGTGGCGCCGCCGGAGCCGAGGGCGTCGAGGAAGATCTGGGCGGGCGGGACGCCGGTGGCGCTGTTCTGGGTGGCGGCGTAGTCCTGGATGGCGAAGGTCAGTCCGGCGAGGAGGGCGAAGCCGGCGATCCAGGAGACCCAGATGGCCCGCACGATGCCCCTGGCGGCGGTGACGGAGGCGTTGGAGGTCTCCTCGGACAGGTGGGCCGAGGCGTCGTAGCCGGAGAAGGTGTACTGCGCGAGGAGCAGGCCGACGGCGGCGACGTAGAACGGGTTGGCCCAGCCGGTGTCGTTGACGAACTCGGTGAAGACGAAGTGTGCGGACTGGTGGTGGTCGGGGACGAGGGCGAGGGCGCCGACGATGACCGCCACGCCGGCCAGGTGCCACCAGACGCTGATCGAGTTGAGGACGCTGACGAGGCGGACGCCGTAGAGGTTGAGCACGGCGTGCAGCAGCAGGATCGCGAGGAAGATGAGGAAGGTGGAGCCGGGTGTGGGGACGAAGCCCCACTGGAGGTTGAGGAAGGCTCCGGTGAAGAGGGCGGCGCCGTAGTCGATGCCGGCGATGGCCCCGAGGAGACCGAGCAGGTTCAGCCAGCCGGTGTACCAGCCCCAGCGGCGTCCGCCGAGCCGGTCCGCCATGTAGTACAGGGCGCCGGAGGTCGGGTAGGCGCTGGTCACCTCGGCGAGGGCGAGGCCCACGCAGAGGACGAAGAGGCCGACGCCGGCCCAGCCCCAGAGCATGACGGCCGGGCCGCCGGTGCCCAGCCCGAAGCCGTAGAGGGTCATGCAGCCGGAGAGGACGGAGATGACCGAGAAGCTGATGGCGAAGTTGCCGAAGCCGCCCATGCGGCGGGCGAGGACGGGCTGGTAGCCGAGCTCTCTCAGCCGGGCCTCCTCGTCCTGGACCGGTGGTGGCTTGCGTATCGCGTCGCTGGGGGCTTCGGTGCGGGACATGGGTACCTCCGGGGGGGGGACGGGCGGGGAGCGGGGGCGTGCGGTGGGGCGAGGGCCTCAGTCGCCGAGACAGCGGGCGCGGGCCCGCAGGAAGACCTCTTCGGCGAGGGCGCGGTCGTCCGGGCGCTCGGTGCGGTAGGCCCAGGGCAGCGTGGTGTAGTACGGGCCGAGGGCCTCGAAGACCCGGGCCGCGTCGGGGAAGCGGAGGGCGCCGAAGAGGGCGTGCGCCAGGTGGTTGAGGTCGAGCAGGGACGCCTCGTCGGTGGCGCAGAAGAGGAACCAGTCGTCGAGCGCGCGTCGGGCGTCGCGGACGGCGTCCTCGGCGACCCAGTGGAGGTCGAGGGCGCGCTCGTGGCCGCGCTCGCGGCGGTAGCGCTCGACGCGCACGTAGAGCGGCAGCGCGTGGAGGGCCGAGCCGACGGGGGCGGCGGAGGCGGCCCAGTGGGAGTAGTTGACGGCCTCGGAGAGCGGGCCGGAGCGGCGGGCGTAGACGAACTGCAGCATCCGGTGGTGGGCCTCGCGGTTGTACGGGTCGCGCTTCTCGGCCTCGGCGAGCAGGCCCCAGGGGCCCGGGGGCAGCATCGGGGCCGGCGGGGTGAGGCGGTGCTCGGCCATGCGCTGGCGCTCGTCGAGGGCGGCGAGGGCGATCAGTCCCACCCAGGGCACGGGGTCGGCGGGGGACCGCTCGGAGGCGTCCCGGCAGGCGGTCCACGCCTCCTGCCAGAGCTCCCGGGTGCGGGCGTGTCCGGCGCGGTGGGCGCGGACGGCGCGTTCGACGGTGACGCGGCTGTGCATCACCGCGGCGGCGGGGCTGTCGGGCTGTTCGGTCCGCCAGGTGTGGACGACGTCGGTGCCGGCGGCGACGGCGGCGAGGACCTGGGTGCGGCGGGTCCAGCCGTCCCAGCCCGTGGTCTCGTCGAGCAGCCGGGCCATGGCCACCCAGCGGCCGGTGCGTAAGTCCTGGACGGCGTTGCGCAGGGCGTGGTCGTGGCCCGCGGGGTGGTAGACGGGCCGGAAGCCGTGTGCGGCCATCAGGGGGCGGGCCAAGGTGTGGTCGACATGGGTCCTCGGTGGGTGGAGAGGGTGGCCTGTCCCCCGGCGGGTGTCACCGGCCGTTGATCGGCGATCACTATAGAGGGCGATGGATGCGACCGGTCCACTTTCTTTTGTGACAGTAACTATCAGGCCAACGACCAAATTTGACTGTGCGTCAGTTGTGTCGGCGGACCTGACGGGATCGTCCGCCGCGGCTTGACGCGGGGCCGCGCCGACGGCACCCTGACCCCTTTCGGTGATCGGACGATCACCGTCCGGTCCAGGGACGGGAGCAGCACGATGACAGGCGGCCCGGTACTCGCCGTCGACCAGGGGACCTCGGGCACCAAGGCCCTCGTCCTCTGCCCCGAGCGCGGCGTCCTCGGCAGCGGCACGGCCCCCGTCCGGCCCCGCTACCTGCCGGGCGGCCTCGTCGAGGTCGACCCGCGTGAGCTGTACGACTCCGTCGTCGCGGCCGGACGCGCGGCGCTCGCCGAGGCCCGCACCCCGGTGGGGGCGGTGGGACTCGCCAACCAGGGCGAGACGGTGCTCGCCTGGGACCCGGAGACCGGCGAACCGCTCACCGACGCCCTCGTGTGGCAGGACCGCAGGGCCGCCGACGTCTGCGCCGGTCTCGACGCCCACGCCGAGCGGCTGCGCCGTCTGACGGGCCTCCCCGTGGACCCTTACTTCGCGGCGCCGAAGATGGCCTGGATCCGCCGCCACGCCACCGGCGCGGGCGTCGTCACCACGAGCGACTCCTGGCTCGTCCACCGGCTGACGGGCGCGTTCGTGACCGACGCATCGACCGCCGGGCGGACCGGGCTCGTCGACCCGGACACGGTCTCCTGGTCGGAGACCGCCCTCGACCTGTACGGACTCGGCGGCGAACGGCTGCCCCGGGTGGTGGACTGCGACACCCCGGTCGGCACCACCACCGCGTTCGGGCCGCCGCTGCCGCTCACCGGCCTCCTCGTCGACCAGCAGGCGGCGCTGCTGGCGCAGAGCGCCGACGACCCGGCCGCCGTCAAGTGCACCTACGGGACCGGGGCCTTCCTCCTGGCGCAGACCGGCGCCGCGCCGCGGCGGACCGGCTCCGGGCTGGTGAGCTGTGTCGCCTGGCGGCTGGACGGACGCGTGACCCACTGCCTGGACGGCCAGGTGTACACGGTCGCCTCGGCCGTCCGCTGGCTCACCGACCTCGGTGTGATCGCCGGGGCCGAGGAGCTCGACGCCGTCGGCGGGGCCGTCCCGGACAGCGGCGGGGTGACCTTCGTGCCCGCCTTCGCCGGGCTCGCCGCGCCCTGGTGGCGGGGGGACGTGCGCGGTTCGCTCACCTGCCTCGGACTCGACACCGGCCCCGGCCAGCTGGTCCGGGCCCTCTGCGAGGGGATCGCCGCCCAGGTCGTGGAACTGGCCTCGGCTGCCGCGACGGAGCGGGGCGCGCCGGCGTCCGCCCTGCGCGCCGACGGGGGCCTGACCCGGTCCGCCCTGCTGATGCAGACCCAGGCCGACCTGCTCCAGCTGCCCGTCGAGGTCTCCGCGTCCCCCGACGCCACGGCGCTCGGCGTGGGCGCCGCGGCCGCGCTCGGGCACCACCCGGGGCTCTCGGTGCGCGAGGCCGTGCCGGGGTGGAAGCCCTCGGCCGTGTACGAGCCGCGGATCTCGGGCGACGAGGCGGCCGCGCGGCTCGCACGGTTCCGCGCCGAGGTGACGGCCCTGGTCGGGCGGGCCGGCGCGGCGGACGCGGCGGGGGCCGGCGGATGAGCGTCACGCGGAGCGGCCCGCTGCCGTCCGGCGCCGGCTCCGCGTACGACGTGGTGGTCGTCGGCGCGGGGGTGGTGGGCTCCGCGATCGCCCGCGCGCTCGCCCGGCATCCGCTGCGGATCGCGCTGGTGGAGGCGGCGGACGACGTCGGCGACGGCACCTCGAAGGCCAACACCGCGATCCTGCACACCGGTTTCGACGCGACCCCCGGCACCCTGGAGGCGGGGCTCGTCCGCACCGGCCACCGGCTGCTCGGCGCGTACGCGCGGGAGGCCGGCATCCCCGTGGAGCCGCTCGGCGCGCTCCTCGTCGCCTGGGACGAGGAGCAGCGCGCCGCCCTCCCCCGGCTCGCGGAGAAGGCCGGGCGCAACGGCCACCGGACGACGCGGATCCTGACGGCCGCGGAACTGGCCTCGCGGGAGCCGCACCTGGGGCCCGGGGCGCTCGCGGCGCTCGAAGTGCCCGGCGAGTCGGTCGTCTGCCCGTGGACGACGACCCTCGCGTACGCGACACAGGCGGTGCGCTCCGGAGCCGACCTGCACCTGGGCTGCCGGGTGGTGAAGGTGCGTCCGGGCGCTCCGCACCACCGGCTCGTCACCCCGCGCGGGGTGCTCCGGGCCCGGTACGTCGTCAACGCCTGCGGCCTCCACGCCGACGGCTTCGACGCGCTGGTCGGCCGGGAGGACTTCACCGTCACCCCGCGCCGGGGGCAGCTGCTCGTCTTCGACAAGTTCGCCCGCGATCTGGTCCGCCACATCCTGCTCCCCGTCCCCGGGCCGCTCGGCAAGGGCGTACTCGTCGCGCCGACCGTGTACGGGAACGTGATGCTCGGGCCGACCGCCGAGGACCTGGACGACAAGACCGCCACCGGTACGACCGCCGAAGGGCTCGCCGGGCTGCGGGAGCAGGGCGGGCGCATCCTGCCGGCGCTGCTCGACGAGGAGGTCACGGCGGTCTACGCGGGGCTGCGGGCCGCCACCGGGCAGGAGGACTACCGGATCGCCGCCCATCCCGGGCTGCGGTACGTGACGGTGGGCGGGATCCGCTCCACCGGGCTCACCGCGTCCCTGGCCATCGCCGACCACGTGCTGGGCCTCCTCGCCGACTGCGGACTCGACCCGGGCCCCGAACGACCCCTCGTCCCGGTCCGCATGCCGAACCTCGGCGAGGCCTTCCCCCGGCCCCACCGGGACGCCCGCCTCGTCGCCGCCGATCCCGCGTACGGCGCGATCGTCTGCCACTGCGAGCGGGTGACCCGCGGCGAGGTGCGGGACGCCTTCGCCTCCACGATCCCCCCGGCGGGTCCGGACGGGCTGCGGCGCAGGACGCGGGCCCGGGCCGGACGCTGCCAGGGCACCTTCTGCGGTGCGGAGCTGCGGGCGCTGAGCGAGGCGTACGGGAGGGGGAACCGGTGATCCGTTCGGTCGACGTGCTCGTGGTGGGCGCGGGTCCCGCCGGGCTCGCCGCGGCGGCCGGCGCGGCCGCGGGCGGCGGGCGGGTGGAGGTCCTGGAACGGGAGGCGACCGCCGGCGGGGTCCCGCTGCACTGCGCCCGGCCCGGCTTCGGCGTGGACCCGCGGGGCCGGTCACTGGACGGGCCGGCGTACGCCCGGCGCGCGGTGCGGGCGGCGGTCCGGGCCGGCGCCACCGTCCGCACCGGCGTCTCGGCGACCGGCTGGGCGGGGCCGCTGACCCTGGAGGTCACCGCGCCGACCGGGCTGGAGCGGATCAGGGCCCGCGCGGTCGTCCTGGCGACCGGGGCCCGCGAGCGGCCGCGCAGCGCCCGGCTCGTCCCGGGGACCCGGCCGGCCGGGGTGCTGACCACCGGCGAACTCCAGCGGACGGTGGCCCGGTTCGGGGTGCGGCACGCGCGCCTCGGACGGCGGGCGGTGGTCGTCGGCGGCGACCCGGTGGCCCGCGCAGCCGTCCGGACGCTGCGGGAGGCGGGTGTGGCGGTGGCCGCGGTCGTCACCGAACTGCCCCGGGCGGCGACGGTGTCGGGCACCGTGCCCGTGCTCACCGGAACGGAAGTCACGGAACTCCTCGGCCGCGGACGGCTCACCGGGGTCGCGGTCCGCGGGGCGGACGGCCGCACGGGCGTGCTGCGGTGCGACACCGTGGTGTTCACCGGCGACTGGATCCCCGACCACGAGCTGGTCAGGTCCCGCGGTCTGCCGCTCGCGGCGGGCACACGGGGACCGGTGACCGACGGGGGCTTCCGGACCGCCGGGGAGGGCGTGTTCGCCGTCGGCGACCTGCTGCACGGCGGGGAGCCCGCCCTGCGGGCCGCCGCCGAGGGACGCGCGGTGGCCGGCGCGGTCCTGGCCTGGCTCGCGGGCGCGCCCTGGCCGGCCGGTGGGGTGCCGGTGGTGGCGGCGGGGTCACTGCGGTGGGTGGCACCGGGGCTCCTCGGCACGGGGGCGGTCCCCCTCCTCGTCCGCGCGGAGCACGGTCTGGTCCGGCCGCTGCTGACCGTCCGCCAGGACGGGGCGGTCCTCAGCTCCGGACGGCTGCGCGGCGCGGTGGCCCCGTGGCGCGCGGTGCGGCTCGGCTCCCGGTGGACCGAGGGGGTCGACCCGGCGGGCGGCCCGGTGGTGGTCGACGCCGGGGAGTGAACGGCCGGGGGACGGGCCGGAACGGGTGTTCGGGGCTGCGGTGCGGGGGCCGGTCGGCCAGACTGGGGCGCATGCCGGACAAACGCAGCGCGGGTCTCCTGGTCTTCCGCCGCAGGGCGGGCGAGGGCGTCGAGGTGCTCATCGGTCACATGGGCGGGCCCTTCTGGGAGTCCCGCGAGGAGGAGTCCTGGTCCATCCCCAAGGGCGAGTACACGCCGGACGAGGCGGCGGAGGACGCGGCCCGGCGGGAGTTCGAGGAGGAGCTGGGGCTGCCGGCGCCCGAGGGCGCGTGGTGGCCGCTCGGGGAGTCCCGGCAGCGGAACGGAAAGATCGTCACCGTCTGGGCCGTCGAGGGCGATCTCGACCCGGAGCGCGTGGTGCCGGGGACGTTCACCATGGAATGGCCGCCCCGGTCGGGCGTCCTGGCGGAGTTCCCGGAGATCGACCGGGTGGGCTGGTTCGCGCCCGAGGCCGCCGCTCCGCTGCTGGTGACGGGCCAGCGGGTCTTCCTCGACAGGCTCCGCGACCGGCTCGACGGGCGGGCCTGACCCCGATTGTCAGACCCGTACGAGAGGGTGGTGAGCGCCGAACTGTCGAGAGGGAGCCCGACATGACCACGTTCACCGCAAACGAGCGCGCCGCCGCCCAGGCGTACCTGCGGCTGCTGGAGTCCACCCAGGCCGTGCTGACCGACCCGCAGCTCGCCCCGTACGCGGGGGTGATGCTCACGCATCCGATGGCCGAGGCGGACGAGGCGCTCCGCGCCGCGGGCCTCTCGGGGAACGAGGCCCGGCTGCTGAGGCTCGTCTCCTCGCTGCGGACCTCCCCGGCGACCGTCTGGGGGCGCACCGGCTGAGCCGGTGCGCCCGCCGGGCCGGCCGGCCGCGGGCGTCAGACGCCGGGGCGGACCGGGAGCGCGCGGACGCTGTTGCCGACGAAGCCGGCGTGGCGGGTCAGCTCCCGCTCGGGGAGGGCGAGGTCGAGGTCGGGGAAGCGGGTGAAGAGCGACTCCAGCGCGATCTCGGCCTCCATCCGGGCGAGCGGGGCGCCGAGGCAGTAGTGGGGGCCGTGGCCGAGCGAGAGGTGCTTGGCCGTCCGCGTGCGGGTGAGGTCGAAGCGGTCGGCGTCCGGACCGTGCGCCTTGGTGTCGCGGCCGGCCGCCGAGTACCCGGCGAGGACGGGGGTGCCGCGCGGGATGAGGGTGCCGTCGACGGTGAGGTCGCGGGTGGGGTAGCGGAACGGGAAGTAGCTGACCGGGCTGTCCCAGCGGAGGGTCTCCTCGACGACGTCCGCCCAGCCGGCCCGGCCCTCCCGGACGAGGGCGAGCTGGTCCCGGTGGGTGCACAGGGCGCGGACGGCGTTGGTGACCAGGTTCAGCGTGGTCTCGTGGCCCGCGATGATCATCAGGACCAGGGTGCCGAGCAGTTCGGCCTGGCTGAGCCGGTCGCCGCCCTCGTCGCGGGCGGCGATGAGCGCGCTGATGAGGTCGTCGCCGGGGGCGGCGGCCTTGGCGGCGGCGACGGAGGCAAGCAGGTCGACGAGTTCGCGGTTGACGGCGACGGCCTGCGCGGGCGCGGTGTCGGTGGCGACGACCTGGCTGGAGAGGTGGTGCAGCCGGTCCTGGTGCGCCGGGTCGACGCCGAGGAGTTCGCAGATGACGCCGAGGGGCAGCGGCAGGGCGAAGTGACGGCGGAGGTCGGCCACGCCGTCGCCGGTGCGCGCGGCCTCGGCGAGTGCGTCGAGGAGGCCGGCGGTGACGGTCTCGACGCGCGGGCGGAGCTCCTCGACCCGGCGTGCGGTGAAGGCGGTGCTGACCAGGGTCCGCAGCCGGCGGTGGTCGGCCCCGTCGGCGGTGGTCATGCCGGGCACGGTCGCGAAGGTCAGCAGGGGCCAGCCCTCGGGTATCCGGCCGTCGGCCAGCGCGGTGAAGTGCTGCGGGGACTTGGCGACGTCGGGATGGGTGAGGAAGTCCCGCAGGGCGTCGTGGCCGAGGACCGCCATTCCCTCGATCTCGCCGGGCAGGATCACCGGGGTCACGGCGCCCTGGGCGAGCATCCGGGCGTTCGCCGCGTGCGGGCAGCCGCCCGCCGGGTCCATGCGGTGGGAGGGCCGGCCGGAGTCGGCGCTGTGCGGTGTGTTCAAGGAAGGAACTCCTGACTGCGGATGCGGACCGGTACGGCGGGCGAGCGGTCAGATCCTACGGTCAACCCAGGCCGTTCCGTACGGAGTTGTCCGCCGCGTCGGCGTCGTCCGCCGGGCTGCGCCGGGTGCCCCGGCCGAGGAGTTCGGCCAGCCCTCGGCGGGTGGCGGCCACGACGACCCGGTCGCCCGGCAGGAGGACCCGGTCCGGGTGCAGGCGCCAGCCCCCGTCGTGGTCCGCGTCGCCCTGGCCCGGGGCGGTGGCGGCGCCGTCCAGGGCGATGACCCGCCAGGCACCGGGGACGAAGGCGTCGGCGACCGTGCGGCCGTCCAGGAGCGGATGGGAGGCGACGTCCACGGCGGCGAAGAGGAGCACCCGTCGCTCGACGGGCACGGCGCCCAGGACCTCGCGGCCCATCATCGCACCGGCGAAGGCCGGCGCGGCGAGGTGGGAGACGCTGCGGCTACGGGTGAGGGCCGTGGGGTGGGCGGTGCGCAGGGTGCGGAAGACGGCGGTCGCGAAGTCGTCGTCGTACAGGCGCAGGACGACGCGCAGGCCGGGGCTGACGGTCCTGGCGGAGAGCGCCGCCTCCAGGTTGGTGATGTCGACGCTGGTCAGGGCGAGGAGGGCGTGGGCGCGGTGGATGCGGGCGGCCTCCAGGACGCCGTCCTCGGTGACGTCGCCGACGACGGTGGGGACGCGCAGCCGGCGGGCGACGGCGATACCGCGGGCCTCGGGATCGGACTCGACGCAGACGACCGGGATGCCGAGGCCGCGGAGCCTGGCGAGGACGCGGGTGCCGACCTTGCCCAGGCCGAGGAGGACCACGTGGCCGGAGAGTCCGCGCGGCGGCCGGCGCAGGGTGGTCGCCGTGCGGAAGGTGCCGAGCCCTTCGAGGAGGGCGGCGACGATCACCGGCAGCAGGAGCAGGCCGACGAAGCCGGCGAGGATCTGGAGCAGCTGACGGCTGGTGGACTCGCCGACTGCGGGGTCGCCGATGGCGAAGATGTCGAGCAGCGTCAGATAGGCGGCGTGCAGGGGGTGGTCGCCGGTGGTGACGGTGGAGGCGAGGGCCAGCGCGACGACGGCCCCCACCGCCCCGGCGAGCGACCAGCGCAGGCGTCGGGAGAAGAGCGAGGCGACGGGGAGGGCGGAGGAGGTGAGCCGGCCGGCCGGGAGGGCCGGTCCCGCCGGGGTGACGGCTTCGAGGGTGACGGCGGCGCGGCCGGTGGCCGCGGCCACCGTGCGGGCGTCGGGCAGCAGGCGGGGGCCGTCGTCACCGCTGCGTTCGGAGCCCTCGCACCCCGCCGGGTCGCCGGCCGTGGCGGAGAGCAGGGCGAGGGTGCAGAGTCCGGGGTCGGGGGCCCGGCCGGCCGCGGGCGGGCGTTCGACCGCGTGCAGCAGCAGTCCGCCGGCCTGCACGACCTTGCTGGTGTTCGTGACGGCGGCCGCGGCGAGGCCGGGCGCCGCGGTGTCGACGTCGGAGAGGACGGTGGTGGCGGCGTCGAGCTTCTCGGGGTCCAGGCCGGGTTCGGCGACGGCGGCGGCCTGGTCGAGGAGGGTCTCCAGGTGCTGCCCCAGCTTGCGGTTGTAGAGCCGGATGACCAGGCGCAGGCGGGGGTTGAGGCGGCGGGCGGTGAGCGCGGCCCGGATGTTGGTCTCGTCGTCCTCGTGGACCAGGGCCAGCGCGGCCGCGCGCTCCGCACCGGCTTCCGTCAGGGCCCGGTCGTCGGCCTCGGCGGATTCGACGACCCGCAGGGCGCCGCCGGGCGCCTCGCCGTCCGCGGGCGGGCCGGCCGGGGTGCCGGAGCCGCCGGTCCTGATGACGGCGGCGGTGACCCGGCCGAACAGCGCCAGGGCGCGGCCGGTGCGGGCGGCGGGGGCGCGGGGCGCGTCGGGCGGCGTCGGCACCAGGAGGGTCACCCGTTCGCCGTACACCTCGTGGAGCTCGCGGGCGAGGCGGTGGGCGAGGGCGTCGTCGCCGCAGACGATCATGTGCCCGGCGGGAGCGGTCCGGTGGGGGCGGTCCGTCCGGGAGGCGGGAGCACCGAGGGGCGCGCCGGGGGCCCGGGCGGGCCCGGGAAGGGGCCGTGCGGCCGGGCCGGCCGGGGGTGCTCCGACGCTCTCGGGCGGAACGGGGCTGCTCTGGTTCGGGTATGAGGGCACGTCACCAGCATGCCGTGCGCCGCCGACAGCCGGCCCGGGCGGCCGCGCACCACCCGGGCGGCGGCACGACGCGCCGCCGTCCGGCACGGTCGCTACGCCGGTCGGCGCACTTCGTCCTGCGCGTTCCGGACACCGTTCCTACGGTGACTGAATGATCGTCATGTCAGCTGTCCGTCATGTTGCCGCCGGTTCCGCGGCGCTGCTGTTCGTACTGCCGGTCCCGGCGGCCATGGCCTCCCCGGCCTCCTCGCTCGGGGAGCCCACACCGCCGGTGCGGCAGTACGTCGACCCCGCCCGGCTGGACCGGCAGGGCACGCAGGTGCAGCCGCTGCCGGGCGCGCCGGAGCTGCCCTCGGTGTCCGCGCTCTCCTGGGTGGTGGCGGACGCGTCCTCGGGCGAGGTGCTCGCCGCGCGGAACGCGCACCGGAGACTGCCCCCGGCCAGCACCCTGAAGACGCTGTTCGCCCTCACCGCCCTCCCCCACCACGAACCCGACGAGCAGCACACCGTGGCCGATTCCGAGCTGACCGGGATCGGTGCGGGCAGCAGCCTGGTCGGGGTGAAGGAGGGGTACACGTACAAGGTCTCGGACCTGTGGAACGGCGTCTTCCTCAGCTCGGGGAACGACGCGGTGCACGTGCTCGCCGCCATGAACGGCGGCTGGGACGCGATGGCCGAGAAGATGCAGGACAAGGCGCGGTCCCTCGGGGCGCGGGACACCCACGTCGTCTCCCCGGACGGCTACGACGCCCCCGGTCAGGTCTCCTCGGCCTACGACCTGGCGCTGTTCGGCCGGACCGGTCTGCAGGACCCCGCCTTCCGGCGGTACTGCTCCACGCGGTACGCGGACTTCCCGGCGGGCACCTGGTCGTACGGCATCGCCAACACCAACCGGCTCCTGACGGGCGCGGACGGGGTGTCCCGCTATCCGGGGCTGCTGGGGATCAAGAACGGCTACACGACCAACGCCGGCAACACCCTGGTCTCCGCGGCCCGGCGGGGCGACCGGACGCTGGTCGTCTCGGTGATGAACCCGCAGGGCGGCGGCGGGCTCGCCGTGTACGAGGAGGCGCGGGACCTGCTCGACTGGGGCTTCGACGCCGCCGGCGAGGTCCGTCCGGTGGGCTCGCTGCTGGCCGGACGGGCGGAGGAGACGGAGCGGGCGGAGGCGGCGGACACCCGCGCCGTCGCGGTCGCCGGACGGGGCGGCCGGCCTCCGGCGGCCGCCGCGGCCCACGGCGCCGCGCCCGTGGCGGCGCCCGGGAGGGACGGCTCCGGGGAGGACTCCTCCTCGGGTCCGTCGGCGGGTCTGCCGCTGACGCTGGTGGCCTCGGCGTGCGCGGCCGCGCTCCTGCTCTGGGGGCGACGGCTCAGGGCCGCGCGCAAGGACTGATCCCGGGCCGCCGGACGGGTGACGCCGGGCGGTCGCGCGGCCCCGCCCCCTCGGCTCCGGGGCCCGCGACGACGGCCGGGCGGGGGGCGCACGGTGCGGCTCCTGGTCCGCGGTGACGCCGACCGGGAGGCCCGGGAGACGGCGCCCCGAGCGCGAGACCGCCCGGCTGGACGCGCCCGGCCCGTACGCGTGCGGGGCGCCGTCTGCCGCTCAGGCGCCCACGTACTGCGCGAGGTGCTCGCCGGTGAGGGTGGAGCGGGCGGCGACGAGGTCGGCGGGGGTGCCCTCGAAGACGACCCGGCCGCCGTCGTGGCCGGCGCCGGGGCCGAGGTCGATGATCCAGTCGGCGTGGGCCATCACCGCGGGGTGGTGCTCGACGACGATCACCGACTTGCCGGCGTCGACGAGTCGGTCGAGGAGGCCGAGGAGCTGTTCGACGTCGGCGAGGTGGAGGCCGGTGGTGGGCTCGTCGAGCACGTAGACCCCGCCCTTCTCGGCCATGTGGGTGGCCAGCTTGAGCCGCTGGCGCTCGCCGCCGGACAACGTCGTGAGGGGCTGGCCGAGGGAGACGTAGCCGAGACCGACGTCGGAGAGCCGCTCCAGGACGCGCTGCGCCGCCGGGGTGCGTGCCTCGCCGGCGCCGAAGAACTCCCCGGCCTCGTCGACCGGCATGGCGAGGACCTCGCTGATGTCACGGCCGCCGAGTCGGTAGTCGAGCACCGACGCCTGGAACCGCTTGCCCTCGCAGTCCTCGCAGGTGCTCGCGACGCCCGCCATCATCGCCAGGTCGGTGTAGATGACGCCGGCGCCGTTGCAGGTGGGGCAGGCGCCTTCGGAGTTGGCGCTGAACAGCGCGGGCTTCACGCCGTTGGCCTTGGCGAACGCCTTGCGGATCGGGTCGAGCAGTCCGGTGTACGTGGCCGGGTTGCTGCGCCGCGAGCCGCGGATGGCGCTCTGGTCGACGGCGACCACGTCCTCGCCGGCCGGGAGGGAGCCGTGGACGAGCGAGCTCTTGCCGGACCCGGCGACCCCGGTGACCACGCACAGGACGCCGAGCGGGATGTCGACGTCGACCTTCCGCAGGTTGTGCGCCGTCGCCCCCCTGATCCCCAGCGCGCCGGTGGCCTCGCGGACGGTCTCCTTGAGCGCGGCGCGGTCGCCGAAGTGGCGGCCGGTGACCGTGTCCCCGTCCCGCAGGCCGTCCACGGTCCCCTCGAAGCAGACGGTGCCGCCCGCGGTGCCCGCGCCCGGCCCCAGGTCGACGACGTGGTCGGCGATCGCGATCGTCTGTGGCTTGTGCTCGACCACCAGGACCGTGTTGCCCTTGTCGCGCAGCCGCAGCAGCAGGTCGTTCATGCGGTTGATGTCGTGCGGGTGCAGACCGGTGGTGGGCTCGTCGAAGACGTAGGTGACGTCGGTGAGCGAGGAGCCGAGGTGGCGGATCATCTTCACGCGCTGCGCCTCGCCGCCCGAGAGCGTGCCCGACGGGCGGTCGAGCGAGAGGTAGCCCAGGCCGATCTCGACGAACGAGTCGAGGGTCTCCCGGAGCGCGGTGAGGAGCGGCGCCACGGACGGCTCGTCGAGGCCGCGCACCCACTCCGCCAGGTCGCTGATCTGCATCGCGCAGACGTCGGCGATGCTCTTGCGCCTGATCTTCGACGACCGGGCGCCCTCGGCGAGGCGGGTGCCGTCGCACTCGGGGCAGGTGGTGAAGGTGACGGCCCGCTCCACGAAGGCCCGGATGTGCGGCTGCATCCCCTCCTTGTCCTTGGCCAGGAAGGACTTCTGGATCCGCGGGACGAGGCCCTCGTACGTCATGTTGATGCCCGCGATCTTCATCCTCTCCGGTTCGTGGTGGAGGAAGTCGTGGAGCTCCCGCTTGGTGTACCGGCGGATCGGCTTGTCCGGGTCGACGAAGCCGGACTCGGCGTAGAGGCGGTGGTTCCAGCCGCCGGCCGTGTAGCCGGGGATGGTCAGGGCGCCGTCGGCGAGCGACTTGGAGGCGTCGTAGAGCTGGTCGAGGTCGATGTCGGAGACGGTGCCCCGGCCCTCGCAGCGCGGGCACATGCCGCCGGTGCGGCTGAAGGTCGCCTTGACGGCCTTCTTGGCGCCGCGCTCGACGGTGATGGCGCCGCTGGCCTTGACCGAGGGGACGTTGAAGGCGTACGCGCCGGGCGGGCCGATGTGGGGCCTGCCGAGCCGGCTGAAGAGGATGCGGAGCATCGCGTTGGCGTCGGTGGCGGTGCCGACCGTCGAGCGCGGGTCGGCGCCCAGGCGCTGCTGGTCGACGATGATGGCGGTGGTCAGGCCCTCCAGGACGTCGACCTCGGGGCGCGCCAGGGTCGGCATGAACCCCTGGACGAAGGCGCTGTACGTCTCGTTGATCAGCCGCTGGGACTCGGCGGCGATCGTGTCGAACACCAGCGAGCTCTTGCCCGAGCCGGAGACGCCGGTGAAGACGGTGAGCCGGCGCTTGGGGATCTCGATGCTGACGTCCTTGAGGTTGTTCACCCGAGCCCCGTGCACCCGGATCAGGTTCTGCCGGTCGGCGGCGTGCGGCGCGGCCGGTCCTCCGGCGGTGCCGGGGGCGGCCGTCCTGCGGGCCTTGGTCATCGCGTCTCCATCCGCCGGGCGGGGCCGAAGCGTGCGCCGGCGCGTCCCGCCGCGGCGGGCGGGAGGTGGCGCGCGACGCCACCCCGTCACGCTAACCGCGGCCCGGCGGGCGCGCTTGTCGGCGGCGGACCGTCGTCGCCACCCGGTCGGCCAGGGCGGTCGGCGCGGGCCGGGCCCCGGTGACGTACCGCTCGGCGGCGTGCACGGCCTCGTGGGCGGTGCGCACTCCCATGAGCACGCACAGGGTGTAGACGGTGTCTTCGAAGCGACGGCGCGCCGTCGGGTCGCACGGGCTGTCCAGGACGGTCCGTTCCTGGGCGCGGTAGTGCCGGAGCAACCGGTCGACCGTGTTCCGGTCGGGCAGCAGCATGGGCGTTCTCCTGTCTCCTGCGTCGCTCCATAGTCCGGTCCCGCGGCCACACCCGCGACCGGCACGGGCACCCTGCGTGACGGGGGCCGTCCGGCGGGTGCTCCGGGTGCGGCCGCGCCGCGGATGGCGGAGGGTCGGAGGCATGAACCCCAGCACGCTTCAGCGAGTGGTCGTCACCGGTGCCACCGGCAACGTGGGAACGAGTCTGGTGCGGGCGCTGGCCGCCGAGCCGAGGATCGGTTCGGTCCTCGGTCTCGCCCGCCGCCGGCCCGCCCTCGAACTGCCCGGGGTGGAGTGGGCCGAGGTGGACCTGGCGCGGGAGGGGGACGGGCCCCGGCTCGCGCAGTACGTGGCGGACGCGGACGCGGTCGTCCACCTGGCGTGGCGGTTCGGGCCGACGCACGACCCGGTGGAGACCTGGCGGACGAACGTGCTCGGCGCGGTGCGCGTCTTCGACGCCGTCGCCGCGGCGCGGGTGCCGGTGCTGGTGCACGCCTCCTCGGTGGGGGCGTACTCCCCCGGGCCGCACGGCGGCGCCCCGGTCTCCGAGGCGTGGCCCACGCACGGCTGGCCGGGGGCCGCGTACACCCGGGAGAAGGCGTACCTGGAGCGGGTCCTCGACACCTTCGAGCGGGACCACCCGCAGATCCGGGTGGTCCGGATGCGTCCGGCGTTCCTCTTCAAGGAGGAGTCGGCGAGCGGGCAGCGGCGGATCTTCGCGGGACGCTTCTTCCCGGGACAGCTGATGCGGCCCGATCTGCTGCCGCTGCTGCCGGAGTTCGACGGGCTGCGGTTCCAGGTCCTGCACACGGACGACGCGGCGGACGCGTACCGCCGGGCGCTGCTGCGGGACGTGCGCGGCGCGTTCAACCTGGCCGCCGAACCGCCGCTCGACGCGGCGACGCTGGGCCGTCTCCTGAACGCCCGTCCGGTGAAGGTGCCGGCCGGCGCGGTGCGGGGCGCGCTGTCGGCGGCCTGGCGGCTGCGGCTGGTGCCGGCCTCGCCCGGTCTGTTCGAGGCGCTGCGGCATCTGCCGCTGCTCTCCACGGAGCGGGCGCGGCGGGAGCTGGAGTGGGAGCCGGCGACGAGCGCGGAGGACGCGCTCGCCGCCTTCCTGAAGGGTGTCCGGGAAGGCACGGGCGACGAGACCGCCCCGCTGGCCGGTCACCGGATCGGCTGATCCAGGGTCCCGGGCGGTACGCGCTCCGCGAGGACGGGCCGGGACGGAGGGCCCACATCTCCGCGCGGACCGGTCGGGGGACGGTCCGGCGGTCCGGTCGGGGCGCCGTCAGCTCGGTCCCGCCGACCAGTCGACGAGGCGGATCCCGGCTCCCGCCGCCTCGCGGCCGCGACAGTGGGCGCGGTGCCGGCGCAGGACGGCGTCGATGTCGAGACGGCGGGCGAACTCGGGCCGTGCGGCGAGGCGTTGGGCGTAGGCCCAGAGGGCGGGGTGTCCGGCGACGCGCTCCATGGCGGCGGCGTCCAGGTGCCAGCGGTGGACGGTGTCGAGCTGGACGAGGGTGACCCAGACGTGGACGTCGGCGGCGGTCGGCTCGTCGCCGAGCACGTAGGGGTGGTGGGTGAGGCGCCGCTCCAGGCGGCCGAGCGCCGCGAAGAGGACGGTGAGCGGGTCGCGGTGGGCGGCCTCGCCGTCGAGGCCGAGTTCGCCCGCCCGCTGGGCGGCCCGGTTCACGCTCCGCTCGCACAGGTCGGCGATCGCGTCGATGTCGCGGCGCCGCGCGGGCGGGATCAGGTCGGGGCCGTCGCCGCGGAAGCGCAGGGCGAGGTCGCGCAGGATGTCGGGGACGTGGGTGCTGACGATGCGTCCGGTCCAGCCGTCGCTGAGGACGGGGGCGGCGGCCGGCCCGTCGTAGAGGTGGGCGCTGGCCTCGTACAGCGGGCGGAGCGCGGCGTATCCGCCGTCCGGGGTGTCGGGGGTCTCGGGCAGCACGGTGAGCGGCAGCGTGTCGTCGAGTCCGAGGAGGCCGTGGGTGACGGCGATCCTCAGACAGCCCGGGCCGGAGGGTGCCACGTGGAGGCGGTAGCGGTGGGGGACGGCGTAGTGGCCGCTGGCCGCGTCGCGGCCGATGCGGCCCCGGAACGCGGGGCGGGCGGAGGCGGGCAGGAGCGAGGACGGGACGACGGACATGCTTCTCCCTCGGGGGTGCTCGGAGCCGGGTCCGGGCGGCGTCCGACGGCACCGGTCGCGCGGGCGCGACGAGCGGCGGCGGAGCGGGGCCCGGAGGCGGCGGAGGTACGGAAGGGACGGGCGGGGCCTCGGCGTGTCGCCGTTCCGGGCGGCGCGGCCCCGGGCCGGTCCGCCGGAGTGCCGGGCGGTTCAGCGGGTGGGACGCGCGCCCGGGCCTGCCGGGCGACTCGCGGCGCTGCAGACCCGGAGCAGGTCGATGTGGCGGCGCGAGGTGAGGGGCAGGGAGCGCGGGAGGGACGCGGCGTGTGACGTGTCCCGCCGGCCGTTGCGTCCCATCGATTCCCTACCTGTTCGCTCGGATTTCCCGCCCCTTGAGTGTCGGACCGCCCGGAGGCGGCGTCAAGAGTGCGGTGCGGGTCACCCGCCGGGCGCGCGGCTCCGGCCTCCGCCGTACGGAATAATGCGCGCATGCGCATTTCAGCCAGGGCCGACTACGCGGTGCGGGCAGCCCTCCAGCTCGCCGCCTCCCAGGACACGGGGCCGCTGAAGGCCGAGGCGATCGCCGAGGGCCAGGGGATCTCGCACAAGTTCCTGGAGGGGATCCTCGGAGACATGCGCAAGGGCGGCCTGGTCCAGAGCCAGCGCGGCGGGAACGGCGGGTACTGGCTGGCCAGGTCCGCGGAGACGATCTCGGTCGCGGACGTGATCCGCTGCGTCGACGGCCCGCTGGTGTCCGTCCGCGGAGAGCGGCCGCCGGACCTCTCCTACACGGGGCCGGCCGAGTCGCTGCTCACCCTGTGGATCGCCCTGCGGGCCGGCGTCCGCGACGTGCTCGGCGTCTCGCTCGCCGAGGTGGCGGCGGCCAGGCTGCCGGCCGGGGTGGTCGCGCTCGCGGACGATCCCGAGGCCTGGACCAACCCCTGACCCGCAGGCCCGACCGAAACGGCAGGGCGGACGAACCCCCGCCGACCTGCGCGGACTTGACCTGATCTCACGGACCAAGACCCCCTTGTCCAGCCTGCGGACGCCCCTTGGGTCCGGCCGGACGCCTCTGTCACTATCCCTAGTGTTCCAGTGGGGATACAGGAGACCGGGTGGGGTGACGTGAGTACGCCGAGGAAACCGACGCGCAGACCGGCGATACGCACCGCCTCCGCACCCGGGGCGGCGCGCCCCGACCAGGCGGTCGACCGGCCCGCGGACGACGAGATCTGGCCCCGCGTCACCCGGGAGGTCGCCGACGACCTGGCCGTCGACGCCCTGGCCCGGGACCGGGCCGGGAAGGCCCCGTTCGACGAGGTCGCCCGCCTCCAGGAGGCGGGCCTGCCCGCCCTGCTGACGGCTCCCGGTCCCGACCGGCGGGGCGCCGACTGGCGGGCCGCGTGTGCGGTCGTCCGTGAGATCTCCGCCGCCGACAGCTCCGTCGGCGAACTCCTCGCCCACCACTACGCGCTCTCCTGGAGCAGCCGCTTCCTCGGCCCCGCCGCGGAGGTGGACGCCGCACCCGGGACCGGGCCCCTCGCGCTCGACGCCCGCACGGCGCGGGAGCGCTGGCTGCTGGCCGGCGGCATCGAACCGCCGCGCGCCGCCGCCCACGGCCCCGACCTCGCCCTCACCCCGGCCGGGGGCAGCGGCGGCGGCTGGGTCCTGGACGGCCGCCGCTCCTTCGCCTCCGGCGTCACGGTGGCCGACCGGCTCGTCGTGGGGGCCCGCCCCGGCGGCACCGGCGACCTGCTGGTCGTCCTGGTGGACCCGGCCCACCCCGGGGTGTTCACGGACGCCGGGACGGACCGGGTCGGCCAGCGCCTCGCCGGCGCCGGGACCGTGACCTTCGACCACGTGCCGGTGGCACCCGGGGACGTCCTCGGCGCGCTCCCCCACGACGAGCACGCGGTCGCCCCGTTCACCACGCTCGCGCCGCTCGCCCTGCGGCTGCTGCTCGTCCAGGTCGGCCTCGGCATCGCCGAGGGCGCGCTGGCCGAGGCCCGGGACATCAGCCGGGCCGGGCAGGCCGGCCCCGCCCCCGCGGACCGGCCGGGCGGCCCGGTCCCCGCGCACCCCGCCGGAGCGGTCGGCGCGGGCGACGACCCGTACCTGCTGCTCGCCTACGGGGAACTGGCGACGGCCGCGCACGCCGCCGCCGCCGTGGTGGAGCGGGCCACCGACGCCCTGGCACGCGGGCTGCTCGCCGGCTGGTCGCTCGGACCGGAGGAACGGGCCGACATCGCCGTCCTGGTGGCGGCGGCCGAGACGGTCACGGGCCGGGCGGCCCTCCACATCACGACCCGCATCCTGGAACTCGTCGACGGCACGGCGGGCGCCGACGCCCGGGGCGGCGGACCGGGGTTCGACCGCTTCTGGCGCAACGCCCGCGCCCTGACCGCCCCCACCCAGGCCGCCCACCGGCTCCGCGACATCGGGGACCACTACCTCAACGGCACCCACGCGCGGCTGACCCTGCCGGCCTGAGCGCACCCCGGCGACCGGACGGGGGACGGACGGTCCGGCATGTCGGGACCTACGGCCCTCTCGCCGGAGGGCCGATGGGCCCAAGCTGGAGGCGACAGGGCCCGGCCGTCCGGCGGGGCCCGACACCGCACCGACGGAGGCAGCCTGATGAGTCGTGAGATCGTCGCCGGAGTGGACGGCTCCCCGGAGAGCCTGGCCGCGGCCGACTGGGCCGCCCGCGAGGCGCTCCACCGGGGCGTCCCGCTCCGGCTCGCCCACGCCTGGCGCTGGGAACCCCTCGATCTCCCCCTGGTCCAGGAGCGCGCGACGCAGGAGGGCGCCGCGGAGGCCCTGCTGCGCGAGGCCGAGGCCACGATCGCCGGACGCCACCCGGGGGTCGAGCTCTCCGCCGAGGTGCTCGCCGACACCCCCGTCGCCGCGCTGCTCGCCGCCCAGGAGCGGGCGGAGATGCTCGTGATCGGCTCCCGCGGCCACGGGCCGGTGGCGGGCTTCCTGCTCGGCTCGTACGGGCAGCAGGTCATCGCCGCCGCCACCCGTCCGGTGGTGGCCGTCCGCTCGCGCGACGGGGAGCCGGCCGAACCGCCGACGGGGCCCGTCCTGGTCGGCCAGCACGGCGACGCGGAGGACAGCGCCGCGGCCCTGGGCTTCGCCTTCGAGACGGCCGCGGCGCGGGGCGCGTCCGTGCGGGCCGTGCGCGCCTGGAGCCTGCCGTCCCTGTACGCGTACAGCCCGGCCTCGATGCGGCTCGCGGACGAGGCCGGCGGGCTCGTCCCGTACGAGGAGAAGGCACTGCGCGAGGCGCTGGCGCCCTGGCGGGAGCGTTACCCGGGCGTGCCGGTGTCGGAGCACGTCGAACTGGGCAGCGCGGGCCAGGTCCTGCTCTCCTCCTCGGGGGCCGCCCAGCTCCTGGTGGTCGGTCGGCGGGCCCGGCGCGGCGCGATCGGGCCGCGGATCGGGTCCGTGGCGCACGCGGCGCTCCACCTCGCCCCGTGCCCGGTGGCGGTCGTCCCGCAGGGCTGAAAGGCTCGGACACGGGTTGACGCGCGGGGTTGACGCGCCGGGTTGACGGAGAGTGTCGGGGCGGCCGGGGCCGGACAGTGTTACCGCCGTCGCCCCGGTGTCTCCCCCGCACCGGCCCCTCCGGCGACCTCGGCGAAAGAGCGGAGCTCCATGCGGCACCACGACCTTCCCGGCCACCACGACCGACCGGGTGGCCCCGGCCGCCCCGGAGGTCGCACCGACGACGACGGCCGCCCCGAGGAGGACGCCGGCACCGGACTGCCCCTGGAAGCCGCTCCCTTCGGGCGGCTCCGGCCGGGACCCGTGCGGGGCGGAGGCCGGCCCGCGGCGCGCCCGGCCGGCCGGCACCGGGGGCGCCGCCGGGGCCGGCGCCGCCCCTCCTTCCGCACCGGCGTCACCCTGGTCGGGGCGGCGGCGGCCGCGCTCACCGTCGCGCTGGGGATGTACGTGGCGGCCCCGGCCCCGGCGGCCGCGCCCGACTCCGGACGGCCGGCGGCCGGGGCGGCGTCCGGCGGGAAGGTCGGGCGGTTCGCGCAGGAGGTCGTCGCGCTCGCCAACGCCGAGCGGGCGAAAGCCGGTTGCGGGCCGCTCCACGCCGAGCGGCGGCTGCGGGCCGCGGCGCAGGGGCACGCCGACGACATGGCGGCCCGCGACTACTACGAGCACCGCACTCCCGAGGGCCGGGACGCGGGCGACCGGATCACGGGAGCCGGGTACGTCTGGACGACGTGGGGGGAGAACATCCACCGCGGGCCCCGCACCCCGGCCCGGGCGATGGACGACTGGATGGGCAGCCCCGGCCACCGGGCGAACATCCTCAACTGCGCCTTCAAGGACGTCGGCGTCGGGGTGACCCTCACCGCCAACGGCCCCTGGTGGGTGCAGGACTTCGGCGCCCGGCGGTGAGCCGCCGGCGGCGGGCCGTGCGTCCGCCGCCGGGCCGTCAGGAGGCGGGGGCGGCCAGCTTCTGCACCCAGATCGTGCCCTCGGGGCCGCGCGCCGAGGCCACGCCGGTGTCCCGGTAGCGGCAGTCGAGCATGTTCTGCTCGTGCATCGCGCCGTCCCGCCAGTCCTCGACGACGGTCTCCGGGTCCGTGGCCCCCTGGGCGAGGTTCTCGGCCCAGGCGCTCCATTCGTACCCGGCGGCGGTGATCCGCTTGTCCGCGAAGTCGCCCTCGGGGCTGCTGTGCCCGTAGTACCCGCGCGCGACCATGTCCTTGGCGTAGGCCCGGGCCGCCGAGACCAGGCGCCGGTCGATGTGCAGCGGGGCGCAACCCGCCGCCGCGCGCAGCCGGTTGACCCGCGCGGTCACCCGCTCCTCGACGGTGGGACGGGGCGCCGGCGGCGGCGTGGTCCCGGCGGGCTTCGGCGGCCGGGTCGTCGGCGCCGGCGCGGCGACGGTCGCCACGGGAGTGGTCGGTGACGGGGTCGCCGGGGGCGCGGCGGCCGGCCGGGCGGGCGTCAGCCGGGCGTCGTGCTGCCGTGGCACGAGGAGGGCGACGGCCCCGAGGACGGCGACGGCGGCGGCGCCCGCGACGCAGGCCCGGCGGACCGGCGTCCAGCGGGTGGGCACGGCGGGGGCGAGGGGGTCGGCGGCGGGGGCGACGGGGTCCGCGGCGGGGGCGAGGGGGTCGGCGGCGGGGGCGACGGGGTCCGAGGCGAAGGCGACGGGGTCCGCGGCGAAGGACTCGCTGCCCCGGGCCGCGGCGCCGACGGCCAGCGGGGGGACGAGGCCGATCCCGACGAGGAGGCTCTCGACGGGGGCGAGCCCGCGGCGTCCGGCCACCCGGCCGGCGCAGCCGTCGCAGGTCCGCAGGTGCCGGGCGACGCGCTTGCGCCAGAGCGGAGAGGGCCGGCCGTCCCAGGCGGCGACGATCTCCGCGAGGTCCGGGCAGGGCGGCACGGCGTCCAGGGCGCGCACCACGGCGCGGCCGGTCTCCAGGCGCTCCTTCATGCGCTGGATGCGGACGGCGGCGTGCTGCGCGGAGATGCCGCCGAGGCCCTCGGCGACCTCGGCGCGGGTCAGCTCCCCGGCGGCCTCCAGCCACCACAGGGCGAGGAGTTCGCGGTCCTCCTCGTCGAGCCAGCGGGTGGCGCGGGCCACGTCCCGGCGCTGCCCCGAGAGGCCGAGCCGGAGGATGGTGAGGTCGGTGAAGTCGCCGGAGGGATCGGCGAGCTCCTCGGCCCGGTCGAGACCGGGGACGGGGGCCTGCTGGCGCTCCCGCCAGCGGCGCCGTACGCCGTTCATGGCGATGGCGACGAGCCAGGAGCGGAAGCGGGCCGGGTCACGCAGGCCGGAGAGGCCGTCGAGGGCGCGGACCATCGTCTCCTGCACGATGTCGTCGGTGTCCGCGTGGCCGTCGAGGGCTCGGCCGACGATGGTGTGGACGAGGGGCAGGTACGCGCGTACCAGCGTGTCCCTGGCGCGCGCGTCACCGGCCCTGGCCGCCTCCACCAGTGCGGTGGTGCGGCCCTCGTCGCTGTGCATGGATCTGCTCCCTCATCCCTGGTGCGAGTCCCCCGTCATCGGGAGACCCGTGGGCGCGGGAGGGATAACACTTTTCTTCCGGCGGCACGTCTTCCGGCACCCGGCGCCGGACCCTACACCGGTGGTGCGGCGGGCAGGGTCGGGACCGTGGCCCCGTTCCCTTCCCGGACGGCCGTCACGACGGCGTCGTGCAGGTCGCGGCTCTCCTCCTCGGTCGCGCACGGGACGGGACTGCCCGACATGGTGAACCAGTCGGATGCGCCGCTGTACTGCACGGCCACGCGTGCCTCGCGCTCGGCCCAGGTCGTGTGGACGGTCACATCGCCCGTGACGACTCCGGCCTCGTCGGTCAGCACCCCACCACGCCCGGTGTAGACACCGGCGGTCGTCCAAGATGCCCAGCTCATCCATCCAGGTTCACACCCGGACGGCGGATGCGCCACCGACGGGACCGCCCCGGCCGGAGGAGTTTCCGGCCGGGGCGGTCCGTGTCGCGCGCCGGTCAGGCGAGGGAGGCGACGGCCTCGTTGAACGTGGCGGACGGACGCATCACGGCCGCGGCCTTGGCCGGGTCGGGCTGGTAGTAGCCGCCGATCTCGGCCGGGGAGCCCTGGACGGCGTTCAGCTCGTCGACGATCTTCTGCTCGTTGGCCGACAGGGTCTCGGCCAGCGGCGCGAAGGCCTTGGCGAGCTCCGCGTCCTCGGTCTGGGCGGCCAGCTCCTGGGCCCAGTACAGGGCCAGGTAGAAGTGGCTGCCGCGGTTGTCGATACCACCGAGGCGACGGGTCGGCGACTTGTCCTCGTTGAGGAAGGTGCCGGTGGCGCGGTCGAGGGTGTCGGCGAGGACCTGGGCGCGGGCGTTGCCCGTGGTGGTCGCGAGGTGCTCGAAGCTGGCGGCCAGGGCGAAGAACTCGCCGAGGCTGTCCCAGCGGAGGTAGTTCTCCTTCACGAGCTGCTGGACGTGCTTCGGGGCGGAGCCGCCGGCGCCGGTCTCGAAGAGTCCGCCGCCCGCCATGAGCGGGACGACCGACAGCATCTTGGCGCTGGTGCCCAGCTCCAGGATCGGGAAGAGGTCGGTCAGGTAGTCGCGCAGGACGTTGCCGGTGACGGAGATGGTGTCCTCGCCGCGGCGGATGCGCTCCAGGGAGAACTTCGTCGCCTCGACGGGGGACAGGATCTTGATCTCCAGGCCCTCCGTGTCGTGCTGCGGGAGGTACTCGTGGACCTTGGCGATCAGACGGGCGTCGTGGGCGCGGTTCTCGTCCAGCCAGAACACGGCCGGGGCGCCGGTGGCGCGGGCGCGGGTGACGGCCAGCTTGACCCAGTCCTGGATGGGCAGGTCCTTGGTCTGGCAGGCGCGGAAGATGTCGCCCTCGGCGACCTCCTGCTCCAGCAGGACGGTGCCGGAGGAGTCGACGATGCGGACGGTGCCCGCGGCGGCGATCTCGAAGGTCTTGTCGTGGGAGCCGTACTCCTCGGCCTTCTGCGCCATGAGGCCGACGTTCGGGACGGAGCCCATCGTCGACGGGTCGAAGGCGCCGTGGGCGCGGCAGTCCTCGATGACGGCCTGGTAGACGCCCGAGTAGCTGTGGTCCGGGAGGACCGCGAGGGTGTCGGCCTCCTGGCCGTCCGGGCCCCACATGTGGCCGGAGGTGCGGATCATGGCCGGCATCGAGGCGTCGACGATGACGTCGGACGGCACGTGCAGGTTGGTGATGCCCTTGTCGGAGTCGACCATGGCGAGGGCCGGGCCCGAGGCCAGCTCGGCCTCGAAGGACGCCTTGATCTCCTCGCCGAGGTCCGGCACGGAGCCCAGGCCGTTGAGGAGGGAGCCGAGGCCGTCGTTGGGGGACAGGCCGGCGGCGGCCAGGACCTCGCCGTACTTGGCGAAGGTGGCCGGGAAGAAGGCGCGGACCACGTGGCCGAAGACGATGGGGTCGGAGACCTTCATCATCGTGGCCTTGAGGTGCACGGAGAAGAGCACGTCCTCGGCCTTGGCGCGGGCGACCTGCTCGCCGAGGAAGGTGCGCAGCGCGGCGGCGCGCATGACGGCGGCGTCGACGACCTCGCCGGCGATGACCTTCAGCGGCTCGCGGAGCTCGCCGACGGTGCCGTCGGCGGCGGTGAACTCGAAGCGCAGGGTGTCGTCCTGGCCGATGACGACGGACTTCTCCGTGGAGGCGAAGTCGTTCTCGCTCATCGTGGCGACGTTGGTCTTGGACTCGGGGGTCCAGGCGCCCATGCGGTGCGGGTGGTTCTTGGCGTAGTTCTTGACCGAGCCGGGCGCGCGGCGGTCGGAGTTGCCCTCGCGCAGGACCGGGTTGACGGCCGAGCCCTTGATCTTGTCGTAACGGGCGCGGACGTCCTTGTCCTGGTCCGTCTTCGGGTCGTCCGGGTAGTCCGGGAGCGCGTAGCCCTGGGCCTGGAGCTCGGCGACGGCGGCCTTGAGCTGCGGGATGGACGCCGAGACGTTCGGCAGCTTGATGATGTTGGCGCCGGGCGTCTTGGCCAGGTCACCGAGCTCGGAGAGGGCGTCGGCGATGCGCTGGCCCTCCTCCAGGAACTCCGGGAAGACGGCGATGATGCGGCCCGCGAGCGAGATGTCCCGCGTCTCGACCGTGACGCCGGCCTGCGAGGCATACGCCTGGATCACGGGCAGGAACGAGTACGTCGCCAGGGCAGGCGCCTCGTCAGTGTGGGTGTAGATGATGGTCGAGTCAGTCACCAGGGTGCTCCGCTCCACGTCTGCGTATGCGAGATTGCTCGACATCAAGATATCTCGTGATCGAGGTCGTCCGTAAAGGGCCCCACGGGCTCTCCCTCCCGGGGCACCCCCGCGGCCTCCACGAACGGGCCGCCGAGCCGGTACGGGGCAGGGGGGCCGTCCACGTCGACGCGGCGGAGCAGGCCGAGCAGGACCAGTCCCGTGGCGGCGGTCACACCCGCGGCGAGGGCCTGGCCGCAGCGGTGGGCGAGCCGGAGCTCGGCGGGGTCGTACGGCGCGGTGGCGGGCAGGGCGAGGGTGTCGCCGAGCAGCCAGAGGCCGGCGCCGAGCCCGGCGACGGCGAGCAGGGCGAGCGGGACCGTCACCGGGAGGCCCGGCACCAGGGGCCCGCGCCGGGGGCCGGGGCGGACCTTTCCCTTGCGGGCGAGGAGGGCGAGGAGCCCGCACTCCACGGCGAGGGCGAGGAGGGCGGCGGCGATGACGTCGCCGGGCCGGTGCCGGCCGGAGGCGAGGGTGTACGCGCCGACGGCGGCGGCCCAGAGGGTCCCGGCGCCGACGGCGAGGCCCCGCAGCCGGTAGGGGACGACGAGGACCAGCCCGAGGGCGAGGCCGACGGCGAGCGTGGTCTGGGCGCTGGGGAAGCCGCTGGGGAGGAGGGCGCCGCCGGTGTCCAGGAGGCGCGGGCGGGGCGCGTACCGCTGGAGGAGGCCGGTGAGCGCGAGGGAGGTGACGATCGCGCCGGCGGCGGCCCCGGTGAGGGCGAAGCGCCTGCGTATCAGGCCGGCGGCGAGGAGCAGCACGCATCCGGCCACCAGGGAGAAGGTGGTGAGGCCGGCGAGGGAGGGGTGGTCGCGCAGCACGGTGACGGCCTGGGCGTCCGCGCGGCGGCCGGTCAGCGCGGCGTCGCCCCAGCGGCGGCCGGTGGCCGTGAGGACGAGGCCCGCGTAGGCGACCGTGAGGAGGAGGACGGCCCCGAGGCAGGCGCGTCGGGTCCGGGTGCGGACCCGGGTGCTGAAGGAGCCGGCGGCCTCGCCGGCCACGGCCGCGTACCACCAGGTGTCACCGGTCTCCAGCGGCCTCGGGGAACCACCCGCGCGGAGCCTGTCGTAGGGAGCCATGCCCCGATTCGAACCCAGGCGCGGCCGGGCCGCCCGCTGGACTCACCCGAACGACACGCCGGGGACGGGAACGGCCGGGGCGGCGGCGGACGCCGCGCCCCGGCACGAGGTCCGGCGGGCCGGTCCGGCGCTCCGGACTCAGCCGTCCTGGCGGGGACGGCTGGGCCACGACGAGCAGGACGAGCCCGAAGAGGATTCCCAGGAGGCCGACGGTGGCGAAGACCTGGCTCACCGCCCGGTCGTCGAAGAACGCGGCGGACGCCTGGACGGTGAAGGCGGCCGCCATGACCAGCTGGGCCGAGCCGAAGAGCTCGGTGCGGTGGACGTGCCGACGCTGCCAGGGCAGCATCCAGCCGGTACGGAGCGCCGCGACGCCGCTGACGACGAGCAGCACGGCGAGCACGAGGCTCGGCAGTGCGAGGTACCAGGACACGATCCACCCCCTGTGGCTCCGGCGCCCTGCCGGAGGTCGGCGCGATCATGCCACAGCGAGATGTCCGGAAAGGGCGCGGTCGTGGCGGCGGGTTCCGTACAGCGTGAACGCCGTGTTCACCAGGGCCACATGGCTGAGCGCCTGCGGCATGTTGCCGAGCTGGCGGCCGGCCACGGGGTCCCACTCCTCGGCGAGCAGCCCGACGTCGTTGCGGACGGCGAGGACGCGCTCGAAGACGGCGCGGGCCTCGTCGGCCCGACCGGTCATGGCGAGCGCGTCGGCGTACCAGAACGTGCAGGCCACGAAGGTGCCCTCGGTGCCGCCGAGGTCGTCGAGACCGTGGGTGCCGCCGTCCCCGACGTCGCCGTAGCGGCGCAGGAACCCGTGGTCGTCGAGGCGTTCCATCGCCCGCACGGTGCCGAGCACCCGGGGGTCGCGGGCGGGGAGGAAGCCGAGCCGGGGGATCAGCAGGGCGGTGGCGTCGACCTGCCGGCTTCCGTAGGACTGGGTGAACGACCCCTGCTCGGCGCTCCACCCGCGGGCGCAGATCTCCGCGTGCAGCTCCTGGCGCAGGGCCTGCCAGCGGTGCACGGAGCCGCGCAGTCCGGCGACGCGGGCGAGGCGGACCGCGCGGTCGGCGGCGACCCACGCCATGACCTTGGAGTGGACGAAGTGGCGGCGCGGGCCCCGGACCTCCCAGATCCCCTCGTCGGGCTCCTGCCAGCGCTCGCCGAGGTACTCCAGGAGCGCGGCGACCAGCGCCCAGGCAGGCGGGTCGAGGGTGACGCCGGCGCGGACGGCGGAGTAGACGGTGTTGAGCACCTCGCCGTAGATGTCGAGCTGGAACTGGTCGACGGCGGCGTTGCCGAACCTGACGGGCTGTGAGCCCTCGTAGCCGGGGAGCCAGTCGGCGAGCGTCTCGGGCAGCCGGCGCTGCCCCTCGACCCCGTACAGCGGCTGGAGGTCGGCCGGGTCGCCCGCGACCGCGCGCAGCAGCCACTCCGTCCAGGCGAGCGCCTCCCGGCGGTAGCCGCCGCGCAGCAGGCAGGACAGCGTGAAGGTGGAGTCCCGCAGCCAGCAGAAGCGGTAGTCCCAGTTCCGTTGCCCGCCGAGGGACTCGGGCAGCGAGGCGGTGGCCGCGGCGACCACGCCGCCGGTGGGGGCGTACGTGAGGGCCTTGAGGGTGAGCAGCGAGCGGATGACGGCCTCCCGCGCCGGGCCCTCGTAACGGAGCGCGGCGGCCCAGTCGTTCCAGAAGCCGAGGGTTCCGGAGAGGGCGGCGTCGATCCGGGCGGGCGACTCTGCGGGGGGCGGGGCGGCGTGCGAGGGGCGCCAGCCGAGGGTGAAGGCGACGCGCCGTCCGGCGGGGACGGTGAAGGCGAAGGTGGTGCGGTCCCGGCCGACGACGGGGTCGACGCCGGGTCCGCAGGAGAGGTACGCGGCGTCGGGTCCGGCGATGGAGACGACCGTGCGGCGGTCGAGGGAGCGGGTCCAGGGCACGATGCTGCCGTGGTGGAAGCGGACCCTCAACTCGCCCCGCATCGCGACCCGTCCGGAGAGCCCCTCGACGACGCGGACGATCGTGGGGGTGCTCTCGTCGAGGGAGCGGACCGGCATGAAGTCGGTGACCCGGACCGCGCCGGAGAGGGACTCCCAGACGGTGTCCAGGACGAGGGTGTCGCCGCGGTAGCCCCGGCGCGTGCAGCGTGCCCCGCCGACGGGGGCGAGGAGCCACCGCCCGTGCCCCGGGTCTCCGAGGAGGCCCGCGAGACAGGCGGGGGAGTCGAAGCGCGGCGCGCACCACCAGTCGACGGACCCGTCGGTCCCGACGAGCGCGGCGGTCTCCAGGTCACCGACGAGGGCGTAGTCCTCAATTCGCCCTGCCATGACCGGATTCTATGCCGAGTGGCGGCCGATCGCAGAAAAGGGCCGGGAATTCCATGGCGGAGGACGGGTTTTCCCCGCAGTCTCCCGCGTCATCGCTTCGCGTCCGGCGGCATATCCATCCGCATTTCTTGACGACCTCGCGTCCGCCGCAGGATTCTTGAGGAATCGGGCCCGCCGCGCGGAAGGCCGTGCCGATGATCGATGAGCCGTACCGATGAGCCGGGACGCGCACCCCCGGCGCCGCTCGACCGACCGGGCGCCCGGCCCCGGCACGCGGACCGTGAGCCTCGTCCTCACGCTCCGGCCCGGCGGCTCGGACCCGCGGCCCGCCCTCGACCTGCTCCTCGACCGGGTGCCGACCAGTGTGGGCGAGGTGGTGCTGGTGGGCGGCCCCGCCGGCGAGGTCCGCGCGCGGCCCGGTCTGACGGTGCGGGGCCTCGGCACCTGGGACTGCGAGCGCGGCGACATCCCGCACGCGGGACTGCTCGCCGCGACCGGTGACCTCGTCGTGCTGATGAACGCCGACGGCAGCATGTCGCCGCACGAGATCCCGCATTTCCTGCACTATCTGGAAAGCGGATACGACTTCGTCAAGGGATCGCGTTTCATCGCGGGCGGCGAAGTGGCGGCCTACGGGCTGCCGCGGCGCGTGGGACACCGGGCGCTGCTGCGGGTCGCGCGCCGGCTCTACGGCCAGCACCTCACCGATCTCTGGTACGGGTTCTGCGCGTTCCGGCGCTCGTTCGTCGACCTCCTCGACCTGCGTGAGGACGGCGTCGAACTCGGGGCGGAGCTCGTCACGCACGCCCTTCACTACGGCCTGCGCGTGGCGGAGGTCCCGAGCCGTGAACTCCCGTGCCCGCAGCGCCCCTCGCACCCCCGGACCGTCCGCGACGGGGTCCGCATCCTCGGCACCCTCCTCGACGAGCGGCCGCACAACGCGCTCTCGCGGCTGACCCACGGACACGCCCGCCACCGGAGCTCCCCCGGTTGACGAATGCCCCCGGGGAAGCCCACGCTGGAAACAGCATCATTCGGGACAGGACGTACCGGCCGGATGCCCGGGCGGACGTCTCAGCACAGGACCAGGCCCCCGGTCGGGCCGGTTGCCGGAAGAGGCGCGTCGTGACCTCACTCCAGACCAGCCGAACGCCGGCGGCACCCGCTCCGCACCCCCTGCGACGGGTGACCGACTGGCCCTTCGCCGTGTCCGGCCGCCGTCCGGCCCGCACCTCCCCGCACTCCCCGCGGCGTCACCCCGCGCGCCGGGTCTCCGACCGCGTCGCCGCCGCCGCGCCGCGCCTGCGCCGGGCGTGCCGGCCCCGCCCCGCGGCCCGTCGACGGCGTGCCCGCACGGTGCGCGCGCACGCCGCCCGCCGGCGCGATTCCGGCGGCTCCGGCGATCCCGACGGCCCATACGCGCCACCGCCGCCCCGTCGGTGCCCCGCGCCGCCGCGGAGTCTCCTCAGCGCGGCCCCGGCGCCGTGCCTCCTGACCACGGCCCCGGTCCCGGACGCGCGGAACGCCCCCTCCCCCGCCCCGGTCCCGGACGCGCGGAACGCCCCCTCGCCCGCCCCGAGCCCGCCGCGCCCCCACGGTCGCGGGCCGCTGGCGCCTGCCCTCGTCCCCCCGCCGCCGTCCGGCGCCGCCGGGCGTCGCGCGTCCGCGTCGCGCGCCCTCGCGCGCGTCCCCCTCGTCCCGCCGCGGAGCCCCGGATCACGCGCCCGGGCGTCCCGCGACGGGACCCGGAGGCGGCGGCCGTGAGCGCCCCGCGCGGTCCCCTCCGCATCGCCGTGTCCGGCCCCGACGGCCCGGGCGGGTCCTCGCTGACGCGGCGGCTCGTGCCGCTGCTCCGCCGGCGCGGCTACACCGTCGTCACCACGGACGGTCACGGCTGTCCGCTCTGCCGCAGGCTCCCGGTTCCGCCACGGGTGAGGGATACGGGGGAACCGGGTGGGGACGGGTGGGCACGGCGCGCCACGGATCCCGAGCGCCGGGGATCCCCGCTGCGCCGTGCCCACGCGTTCCTGGACGCGGCCGCGCCGGCCCTGCGCCTCGCGGCGGCCTGCCTGGTGGCGCGCCGCCGGGCGCGCGGCGGACCGGCGGTCGTCCTGACCAACGGCGGCCCGCTCGACGGACTGGCCCGGCGGGACCCGCCCACCGGCTCCCGGGCGGCGCGCCTGCTCCTCGGCACCGCCGCGCGATACGACCTGACGCTCCTCGTGGAGAACGGTCCCGAGCCCCCTCGGGGCCGCGGTCCCGGCACCCCCGCCGCTCCCCGGGCCGCCGTGCGGGCCCGCTACCGGTGCTGGTCGCGACGGCTGCCCGGCATCGCGCGGCTGGACGGCACGCGGCCCCCGTCGCTGGTCGCGGACGCCGCGCTGGAACGGGTCCTCGCCGCGGGCCGCGAACGCGACGAGGCCGTGGTGCGGGCGCGGCAGCGGACCGCCGCACGCGCGCGGGAGCGGGCGCGGGCGGCGAGCGCCGCCGAGACGCGGAACACGCGCCGGGGCCCGGCCGGCCGGCGCAGGCACGTCGTCGTGTCGGTGTACGAGGACGTGGAGAATCCCGGTCACCGGGGTGGCGGAGCCCTGGTGGCCGGGAAGGTGGCGCGCCGGCTCGCCGACGACTTCCGGGTGACGGTCGTGACGGCGGGCCTGCGCGGCGGGGCGGTGGAGCGGGACGGCATCCGGTACGTGCGGCTGCCGGTGCGCCGGGCCGGGCCGCGCGCCGGCCGGCTGCTGTTCCTGGCGCTGCTCCCGCTCGTCTCCCGCCGCATCCGGCACGACCTGTGGCTGGAGAGCTTCACTCCCCCGCTGTCGACGAGCTTCCTGCCCCTGACGACGGGCGCTCCCGTCGTCGGCATCGACCACGGCCACGGCGCCGGGGCCCCGGGCCGGCTCCGCCTCGTGCCCTTCGCCGTGGTGGAGCGGCTGGGGCTGCGCTGCTACCGGCACATCGTGGTGATGAACGCGGCGGACGGTCCGGTGGTCCGGCGGCTCAGTCCGCGGGCCGACGTGCAGGTGTTCGCCGACGGGGTCGAGCAGCGCGGCATCGACGAGGCCCGGCTCGGCTCGGGGCAGTTCATCCTGTACCTGGGCCGGATCGACACCTGGGGCAAAGGGCTCGACCTGCTGCTCGACGCCTACGACCGCGCCCGGCCGCCCCTCGACCTGCTGCTCGCGGGCACCGGGGCCCCGGCCGAGGAACGCAGGCTCGCGGCCCTCGTCGCCGCCCGCACGGGAGGGCCGGAACCCCGGATCCACTGGGTCGGGTACGCCGACGAGGACCGCAGGCGGCAGCTCCTGCGCGACAGCGCGTTCCTGGTGATGCCCTCGCGCCACGAGGCCTTCGGCCGGGTCGCCCTGGAGGCGATGTCCCACGGCAAGCCCGTCCTCCACTTCGACCTGCCCGCGCTGCGCTGGATGCGCGACGGCGGGGACGTGGCCGTGGCGCCCTTCGACGTGGCCGCCCTCGGGGACCGGATGGCCGAGCTGTCCGGTGACGCGGCGCTGCGGCGCCGCCTCGGGCGGCGGTCCGCGCTGGCGGCCCAGCACTACACGTGGGACGAGACGACGGGCCGGTACCTGGCCCTGGCCCACCGGCTCCTCGACGCGCCCTCCTCCCCGAGGCGGCCGGCGAAGAGGGGTGCGTCATGGCGGACGACCCTCTGACCGGGCCCGGCGGCGAGGTCCCCGGCGGCCCCGCGCGGGAGGTGCGGCATGCCCCGCGCTGAGCGGCGGCCCCGTGTCCTGCTCCTGACCGGCGGTCCGCTGGACGGGACGGAGGGGACGGACGTGCGCCTCGCCGCCGACGTCCTTCAGTCCCTGCCGGACGTGGAGTTCGTCTGGTTCTCGCACCGGCCGGGCCGCCGGCGGGACCCGCCGGTGCGCGGGCGGCCCGTGCGGATCGTCTCCCCGACCGGCGCGCCGAACCTGCCGGCACGGGTGCAGTCCGTGCTGACCGGGGCGGTGCTCGCACGCCGGGTGGACCTGGTGCACGCCTTCCTGACGGTCGGCCGTGCCTTCCCCGCGTTCTCCTGGCTGCGCCCGTCGCTGCTCGGCCGGCGGCCGGTCGTCCACACGGTGCCGGGGGTGGTGGACACCCGGTACCTGACGCGCGGCAGGCCGCTGGGGACGACGGTGGCCCTGTCCGAGTCGATGGCGCGCCGGCTGAGGGCCGCCGACTTCGGGGACGTACGGGTGATCCCGCCCATGATCGCCCTGGACCAGTGGCCGTATCTGCCGCGCCCGGAGGGGTTCCCGGCGGTCCTGTTCTCCGGGCACCACGATCCGCACGGCGGGGCGGAGGAGTCGATCGACGCGGCCGCGGAGGCGCGGCGGGCCGGGAGCGACTTCCGGCTGGTGCTCGCGATGCGGGGCCGTCCGGGGCAGGACACCGAGGCCCTGAACGAGGCGCTGCGGGAGCGGGCCGGCGCGGCGGGCCTCCTCGACGTCGAGGTCCGCGGCTACGTCGAGGACATGCGCGGGCTCCTCGCCTCCGTGCAGGTGCTGCTGTTCCCGCCGGTCCACCTCGGCGGGAAGGCGGACGTCCCCCTCACCGTGCTCCAGGCCCTCGCCACGGGCAGGCCGGCGATCCTCAGCGACCTCCCCCAGTTCGCCGACTTCGGACCCGCGGTGCTGCGGGCCCCGGCCGGGGACGCGCGCCGGACCGGCCAGCAGCTGGCGTGGCTGCTCGAACGGCCGCGCTCCTGGGACGTGCTCGCCGCGCGGGGGCGGGCCCTGGCCGAGGACCACTTCGGACCCGAGCGGTTCGCCGCCCGGTACGCGGCCCTCTACCGGGAGCTGCTGGCCTGACGTCGCCCGCGGGCCGGGGGCGGTCCGCCGGGCCGCTCGGCCGTCAGGAGCAGGATGCCGGTGTCCCCGTACTCGGGCAGGGTGAGGTCCTTGGCCAGCCGGACGATCCGCAGTCCCGTGGTGCGGGGCGCGAACACCTCGCGCAGGACGGTCCCGTCGACGGGGCAGGCGGGCCAGACGGGGCCGGTTCCGATGCGGTAGCTGGGCATGCGCTCCATGAAGGAGGCGAGGAGACGGCCGCCGGGGCGCACCGCGTCGACGAAGGTCGCGCACAGGGCGGTGAACTCGTCGAAGTCCTCGGTGACGCTCTCGGCGACGAAGTTCATCGAGGCGAGGTCGTAGCCGCCGGGGGCGAGCGCGTCGGCGCCGCCGTGCACGACCCGGACCCGGGAGAGCGCCTCGGCGCAGCTCGCCGGGAGCGCCGGGTCGAGCGAACGGCAGAGGGCGTAGAACGGCCGCCAGCTGGCGTCGGCGCCGCGGGCGAGCTGGCGGCGGAGGTAGCGGACGCTGGCGGCGCTCGGTTCCAGGGCGTCGACGCGGCGGGCGGCGGCACCCGCCAGCATGAGCGGGTAGAGGTTGGGGCCGGCGCCGAGCTCCAGGGTGCGGGCGAGGGCGCCGGGGGCGTAGCGGCGGTAGACGGCCGAGTGGTGGTGGATGACGCCGGCGTCGCACGGGTGGAGCCGGCGGTAGTTCTCGGCGAGGTAGTCGGCGACGGGCCAGGCGTTCCAGTCGGCGTCCCGGTTGCGCCGGGTGCGGGGCTCCCCCGTCGGGGTGCGCCGCCCGGTGCGGTCCATCACCGCTCCGCCGGGCGGCCGGCGGTGACGGATCCCGCGTCGGTGGTCTGGAGGCGGAAGCGTCCCGCGAGCTCGGTCAGGGCCGTGCACAGTTCGCCGATCTCCTCGTCGGTGTTGGCGGCGGTGACCTGGACGCGGAAGCCGACCCGGTCGCGCGGGACGAGCGGGTAGGAGGCGAGCGTCACGTAGATGCCGCGGTCCCAGAGGAAGGAGGCGACGGCGTCGAGGTCGCCGGAGTCGGCGAGGGGGATCTCGACGATCGGCAGCCCGTCGGTGTTGGGGGTGGCGATCCCGAGGCCGCGCACGTGATCGAGGACGCGGGCCGTCATGCGGTGGAGGTCGGCCCGGATCGCGTCACCGCGCGCCTCGTTGACGTCGAGTCCGGCGAGGGCGGTGGCCAGGGAGGCGGTCGGCGAGGGGCCCGAGTAGAGGTACGGGGCCGCCGCCACCTTGAGGTGGTCCTTGAGCCACTTCGGCACGGCGAGGAAGGCGAGCAGCGAGGAGTACGCCTTGGAGAAGCCGCCGACCAGGACCATGTCGTCGTAGCTCTCACCGAGGTGGCGGACGATGCTGTTGCCGCGCGCGCCGTACGGGCTGGTCTCGTCGGGCCGCCGCTCCCCGATGACCCCGAAGCCGTGGGCGTCGTCGACGTACAGCAGGGCGCCGTGCTCCCGGCAGACCCGGGCCAGGGCGGGCAGGTCGGGGAAGTTCCCGGTCATGCTGTTGACGCCGTCCATGCAGACCAGCCGGCCGCCGTCGGCGGGCGCGCCGCGCAGCAGGGTGGCCAGCTCGTCGGGGCGTTCGGCGCTGAAGCGGTGGATCTCGGCGCCCTGTCCGCGGGCGACGACACAGCCGTCGTACACCGTGCGGTGGGCGGTGGCCTCGACGAAGACCTGTCCGGTGCCGGCGAGCAGCGGGATGACGGACTGGTGGATGAGGGTGATGGTGGGGAGCAGGAGGGTGTCGGAGGCGCCGAGCAGTTCGGTGAGGCGCTCCTCGATCCGGGGGTAGAGCCGGGGGCTGCCGATGAGCCGCGACCAGCTGGGATGCGTCCCCCACTGCCGGACCTGCGGTTCGATCGCGTCGATGACGGTGGGGTCGAGGTCGAGGCCGAGGTAGTTGCACGAGGCGAAGTCGATCAGCCAGTCGTCGCCGACCCGGATGCGCCGGCCGTCGATCTCGTCGATGACGGCGTCGCACATGAGGCTGGTCCGCTTGAGGTGCTCCAGGTCCCGCCAGCGCGACGGCCGCGGGGGGCGGCCGGTGCGGGCCGCCGTGCCGCCGGGGGCGTGGCCGGTGATGCGGGCGGCGGGGCCGGCGACCGGGGCGGCGGGCCCGGGCGCGGGGGGCTGGGCGAGCCGGACGGACGCGCGACGCTCGCCGGAGCCGGGGGCGCGGTGCAGATAGGACTCGGCCTGGTGGGCGGTCATCGGGCGGGCGAAGAGGTAGCCCTGTCCGAAGCGGCAGCCCATGTCGGCGAGCAGGGCCCGCTGCTCCTCGTGCTCGATGCCCTCGGCGACGACCTGGAGGCCGAGGACGTCGGCGATGCGCACGATGCCCTCGACGAGCGCGACCTGCTGCGGGTCGGTGGCGAGGTCGTCGATGAACGACTTGTCGACCTTGAGGATGTCGATGGGGAACTCGCGCAGGTAGCTGAGCGAGGAGAACCCGGTGCCGAAGTCGTCGATGGCGATGGAGACGCCCATGTCCTTGAGGGCGGCCATGGTGGTGCGGATCTGCGCGTCCTGCCGCATGAGGACGGTCTCGGTGAGTTCCAGGACCAGGGAGCCGGGGGCGAGCCCGGAGGAGTGGAGGGTGCGCCGGACCTCTTCGAGGAGACCGGGGTCGCGGAACTGGCGGGCGGAGACGTTGATGTTGGCGTACAGCGGGACCTTGCGGGTGTGGGCGCGCTGCCAGCGGGCGATGTCGAGGGCCGCGTGTTCGAGGACCCAGGCGCCCAGCGGCATGATGTGGCCGCTCTCCTCGGCGAGGGTGATGAACTGGTCGGGCGGGACCATGCCCCGCCGGGCGTGCGGCCAGCGGATGAGCGCTTCGAGTCCGGCGGGTGCGCCGCTGTCGACCTCGACGATGGGCTGGTAGCGGAGGGCGAAGGCGTGGTCGGCGATGGCCGTGTCCATGCCCGCCTGGAGTTCGTGCCGGGCGACGAGCCGGGAGTGCAGTTCGGGGTGGAAGAGGCGCCAGCGCTTCTTGCCGGCGGCCTTGGCCGCGTAGAGGGCGAGGTCGGCGTGGCCGAGGAGTTCCTCGGCGTGGGCGCTGTCGAGGACGGTCGCGATGCCGACGCTGGTGGAGACCGAGACGGCCCCGTCGGTGAGGTGGAAGGGCTGGCTGAGGGTGTGCACGATCTCGGCGGCCAGCGCCTCGGCGTCGCGGGGTTCGCGGGCTCCTTCGATGAGGACGGCGAACTCGTCCCCGCCGAGCCGGGCCGCGGTGTCGGTGAGCCGCAGGACGGCGGTGAGGCGGCGGGCGACGGCGACCAGGAGCTCGTCCCCGACGGAGTGGCCCATGGTGTCGTTGACGACCTTGAAGTCGTCGAGGTCGACGAAGAGCATGCAGGTGAGGGTGGACTCGCGGCGGCCGCGGAGCAGGGCGCGCTCGATGCGTTCGAGCAGCAGGACGCGGTTGGGCAGGCCGGTGAGGGAGTCGTGGAAGGCCCGGTGGGTCAGCTCGCGCTCCAGCTTCCGCTGCTCGGTGACGTCCCGGAGGGTGAGGACGAGCCCGTGGACGGTGCGTTCCTTGCGCAGGTTGCTGCAGCGGACCTCGACCTCCAGGTCGGCGGAGTCGCCGTGGAGGAGCTTCCAGTCGTCGCGGGCGTCGACGGAGTCGCGGGTGCGCGCGGCGGCGAGGACGCGCAGGGCGCCGGCGGCGTCGGCGGGGGCGAGCAGGTCGGTGAGCGGGGTGCCCGGGAGGAGGGTGTGGCCGAACATGCTCTCCGCGGAGGGGCTGGCGTACCGGACGGTGTCGTCGTCGTCGACGATGAGGATGACGTCGGAGGTGTTGTGCACCAGGGTGCGGAAGTACGCCTCGCTGGTCCGCCGGTTGACCTCCTCGCTGAGCCCGAAGCGCTCCAGGGCCAGGGCCGCCTGGGAGGCGAGGGACTGGGCGGAGGCGGCGATCTCGGCGAGCTTCTTCTCCGGTCCGGCGAAGAGCAGCACGCCCAGCAGGGGTTCGCGTTCGGCGGGGGTCTCCAGCTCCAGCGGGCAGAGCAGGGCGTGGGTCTCGGGGGCGATCTCGGCGGCGACGGCGGGGTCGAGCCGGGTGACGGGGAGGAGCCGGGCGCCGTCGGCGACCACCCCGGGCCAGCCGTCGGCGGGCTGAAGGGTGAGCGATTCGGTGCGGCAGCTCCAGGGGTGGCGGCTGGTGGCCACGGCGTCGAGGCCGTCGCGCCGGTCGCGGGTGAAGAGCAGGACACGGTGGTCGGTGTCCTCGCCGAAGAGCGTGGCGGAGGCCGTCTCCACGGCGCCGGCGACCTCGCGGGGGCTGAGGGCGGCGACGAGGGAGGCGGCGGCGGTCCTGAGGCTGCGCTCGCGCGCCTCGGCCCGGTCGTGCTCGTTCATCATGCCCCAGAGCCGGGTGAGGACGAGCAGGAACATGATCGCCGAGAAGATCGCGATGACGGCGATGTCCTGGTCCTGGTCGTGGCGGAGGGACTGGAAGAGGAGGAGGGCGGGGGCGACGAGGGAGGCGCCGGCCAGCAGGGCCAGCCGCCGCTCGGCGATCCGGGTGGGCGGTTCGGGGACCCGCTCGGTGAGGCCGGTCATCGAGGGGTGGAGGGCGGCGAGGCCCCAGGCGGTGAAGAAGACGACCCAGCCGAGGTCCCAGGGCGTGCCGACCTGCCAGGTGCCCTTGAGCTGGAGGGTGCCGTAGATGACGTCGGAGGCGAGGATGCCGCAGGTGCCCACGGTGAGGAGCTGCACGGACCGGGAGCGGAGCCCGCCGGGGACGAGGAGCCGGGCGAGCATGGCGAGCATCAGCACGTCGCCGAGGGGATAGGCGATGGAGATGGCCTTCTCGGTCCAGCTCATGTCCTCGCTGCGGGCCAGCGGGGTGATGAGGTTGACCCAGGAGAGCAGCGCGAGGCCGGAGGTGAGGATCAGCGCGTCGAGGACGACGCCGAGGTCGCGGCCGACGGCCCGGTAGCGGATGAACCCGAAGAGGCCGACGGCGAAGAGGGGGTACGTCACCAGGTACAGCGGGTCGGCCAGCGACGGGAAGGGCCGCGTCTGCCCGAAGAACGCCTCCAGGGCGTTGTACGTGGTGTCCCCGGCCGTGAACGCGAGGTTCGCGGCGGCCAGGACCAGCCAGGGCCAGCGCCGCGAGGGGCGGTGGATGTGGACGCCGACGAGCATGGCGACGACACCGCTGAGTCCGATGAGCGCCCACAGCGTGGTGTGCCGTTCGGGGAACTTCAGGTACGCGACGGTCAGGAGCGTCACGGCCAGCAGGTACAGCAGCGTCCAGAAGCGGAGTTTCCCGGTCGCGGTGGGCGGCCGGTCGGGCTGGCCCAGCGGCATCGTCGACCGCCCCCTTGTCGGGTCGGACGCCGAGGGAGCGCCCTGGTCGCGGGTACGGACCCCGTACGGTGTCCATTCTCCGGGGCCCTCGTGGCGGGTGCATCTCGGCGCCCCGGGGGCCGCGCCGCGGGCGTCAGGAGGAGGCGCGCACCACGAGTTCGGTGGGCAGCATCCGGCGCGGCTGCTCGTCGGGGCCGCTGGGGTCGGCGATCTCCTGGAGGAGGACGCGGGCCATCGTGCGGCCCATCTCCTCGATGGGCTGGCGGACGCTGGTCAGCGGGGGGTCCATGTGCCGGGCGACGGCCGAGTCGTCGACGCCGACGAGGGCGACGTCCTCGGGGACGCGGCGGCCCGCCTCGCGCAGGACGCCGCGGGCGCCGGCGGCCATGACGTCGGAGGCGGCGAAGACGGCGTCCAGGTCGGGTCGCCGGTCCAGGAGTTCGCGCATGGCGCGGCGGCCGCCCTCCTCGGTGAAGTCGCCGCCGGCGACGAGGCCCGGATCGTCGTCGAGCCCGGCCTCGGCGAGTCCCTCGCGGTAGCCGTCGAGGCGGCAGCGGGCCACGTACATGTCGGGCGGGCCGGTGATGGTGGCGATGGAGCGGCGGCCGCGGGCGGCCAGGTGGGCGACGGCGGTCCGGCCGGCGCCGGTGTTGTCGGAGTCGACGAAGGCGACGCGCTCGTCCTCGGTGCGGCGGCCGTTGAGGACGGCGGGCAGGCCGAGGGCCCTGACCTGGTCGGGCAGCGGGTCGGCGCCGTGCACGGAGACGAGGAGGACGCCGTCGACGCGCTGGGCGGCGAGGTACTGCTCGAACCGCTGGCGCTCCTGGTCGCTGCGGATCAGGGTGAGCAGCAACTGCTTGTCCGCGTCGGCGAGTTCGCTGCTGACACCGCGGATGATGTCGAGGAAGTACGGCTCGGCGAAGAGACGGGCCTCGGTCTCGGGGATGACCAGGGCGACGGCGTCGGTGCGGCTGCCGGCGAGGGCGCGGGCGGCCCGGTTGGGGACGTAGCCCAGCTCCGCGACGGCCCGCTCGACGGCGGCCTTGGCCTGTTCGCTCACCTTGGGGGAGCCGTTGATGACCCGGGAGACCGTGCCGCGGCCGACTCCGGCCCGGGCGGCGACCTCCTCGAGCGTGGGTCTGCCGGTCTGCCGTCCGCTCCCCGCCATGTGCCGCTTCTCCCCTCGGGCCCGCCGCCCCGCCTCCGTGTGGACGCGAACCTATCAGGCGGGACGGCGGGTGCCGGGACGGCCGGGGGACGGGTCAGGCGCCGGTGGGGGCGAGCTCGGCCATGGCGCCCCAGCCCTGCTGCGGGACCTCGACGTTGATGATCTCGGGCGTGGTCGCGATGGCTCCGGCCATGGCGGCGAGACCCGCGGTGAAGTGCGGCGAGGCCACGTGGGCGGCCCCCGCCTCGGCGTCGGCGAAGGCCTCCAGGAGGACGAAGACCCGGGGGTCGTCGACGCTGCGGGACCAGTCGAAGAAGAGGTTGCCCGGCTCCTCGCGGGTGGCACGGGTGAAGTCGGCGACCGTGTCGAGCCAGCGGTCGGCGTGGTCGGGGCGGACGGTGAAGCGCACGGCGATGAAGATCATGTGTTCACTCTGCGGCGGCGCCCGGGGCGCCGCCAGCCGGACGGGTCAGGATTCCGGCAGGGCCGGAAAGCCGGGGACCGCCCGGGCCAGCGCCGCCCTGAGCTCCCCCTGCCGCCGCCCGAAGTCGGCGGTGGGCAGCGAGACGGAGAGGGCGTGGACGATCCCGTCGCCGCGTTCCGGCAGCGCCACGGCGAGACAGGTGTACGCGAGGTCCGCCTCGCCGACCGACACGGCGAAGCCCCGGCCGCGCACCCGGGCGGCCTCGGCCTCGAACCGTTCGGCGTCGGTGATCGTGCGCTCGGTGAAGCGGGCCATGCCGTGCTCCGCCAGGTAGCGGCGCCGCAGCGGGCGCGGCAGGGCGGCGAGCAGTGCCTTGCCGTGGGCGGTGGCGTGCGCGCGGTCCTCGGGCCCCGGGGTGAAGGGGTGGGAGACGTCGGTGACGGGCGCGGTGGTGTCGACGACGGTGATCCGGCCGTCCCGGTAGGCCGTGTGGTACGCCTCCGCTCCGGTGGCGCGCCGCAGCCGGCCGAGGAGTTCGCCGGTGCCGGCGTCGAGCCCGTGGTGGCGCTGGTGGGAGCGGTGCAGGGCGGGGACGCGGGGTCCCGGGGCGTATCCCTCGGCGGTGCGGACGAGGTAGCCGCGGGCGAGGAGGGGGCCGGTGAGGTGGTAGACGGTGGAGAGGGCGCAGCCGAGACCGCGGGCCAGTGCCTTCGCGCCGACGGGCCGGTCCGCGTCGGCGACCGCGTCGAGGACGGCGAGGGCCCTGTCGACGGACTGCGGCCCGGGGGTGGGGCTCGGGGTGGCAGGCATCGCCCCAGCTTAGGGGGGTGCGGAGGGGAGCGGTGGGTCGGCGGGGGCTCCGGACACCCACAGTGCCCGTTTCGCCCCGTTCGGTATCTCCGCAGGTCAAAGGGGTCTTATGTGCATAAGACACTCTTTCGGCGTACCGTCGTGGGGATTCCCCCTTTCCTCGACGCCACGGGAGAGCGTGTGCCCCGCTCCAGGACCGACCATGTCCCGACGCCCCGCCAGGGGCTCAGCCCTCGCCTCCGCACCGCGGCGATCGCGACGGGCGTGGTCGCCGTCGCCGCGGGGGGTCTCTACGCCGCGGGACTGCTGACCGCCGGGGACGACATATCCGCCGGCACGCGCGTGGGGGGCGTGGACATCGGAGGGATGAGCCGCGCCGAGGCGCGGGCGAAGCTGGCGGCCGAGGCCCCGGCCTCGTGGACCGCGCCCATCCCCGTCCAGGTCGGCGACCGCGCCTCCACCGTCGCCCCCGCCGCCGCGGGGCTCACCGTGGACGTGGCGAAGACCGCGGACCTGGCCGCCGACCCGGCGCGCGACCCGGTCACCGTCGTGAAGCGGCTGTTCTCCTCGGGCGAGCGGGACGTCGCGCCGGTCCTGGCCTACGACGAGGGCAAGGCCAAGGCCGCCGTCGCGGGACTGGCGGAGCGCAACGACCGGGCCGTCCGCGAGGGCGCCGTCGCCTTCCGCGAGGGCAAGGCCGTCGCCACCCGGCCGGTCACGGGACAGAAGCTGGACACCACCCGGGCCGTCGAGACGCTCCGCGCGGCCTACCCCGCCGCGGCGGGCGCCTCCGCGGTGAACCTGCCGGTGGCCGTCACCTCGCCGAAACTGTCCGCGGACGAGGTGTCCCGTTTCCTCGACACCTACGCGAAGCCCGCCGTCTCGGGTCCCGTCACGCTCACCACCGGCGGCGAGCGGCTGCGGATCTCGGCCGCCACGCTCGGCGACCACCTCACCGTGAGGAACGACGGCGGCCGCCTCACCGCCGACCTCGACCCCGCCGCGCTGCTGCGCGACCCCGACGTGGCGCGGCCGCTCGCCTCGCTGACGGGCGCCCCCGTCGAGGCGGGGCTCGCGGTGCGGAACGGCAAGGTCGTCGTGGAGTCGGAGGGCCGGGCCGGCCACGAGGTGACCGCGAAGGCCCTCGGCGACGCCGTACGCCCGCTGCTCACCCGGTCCGGCGACGCGGCCCGTACCGCCCCGGTGGCCACCAAGGTCACCCAGCCCCGGCTGACCGCCGACTCGCTGGCCCGGCTCGGCATCACCGAACAGATGTCGACCTTCACCGTGAACTTCCCCACGGCCCCGTACCGGACGACCAACATCGGGCGCGCGGCCGAGCTGATCAACGGCTCCCTCGTGCAGCCCGGCGAGGTGTGGAGCTTCAACAAGACCGTCGGCGAGCGCACCCCGGACAACGGCTTCGTGGACGGCACCATGATCCTCGACGGCCAGTACCGCGAGGCCCCGGGCGGTGGTGTGTCGGCCATGGCCACCACCGTCTTCAACGCGATGTTCTTCGCCGGCGTCGAGCCCGTCGAGCACGGCGCCCACTCCTTCTACATCGAGCGCTACCCCGCGGGCCGCGAGGCCACCGTCGCCTGGGGCACCCTCGACCTGAAGTTCCGCAACGACACCGGCAAGCCCCTCTACATCAAGGCGAGCGCCACCGACTCCTCGGTCACCGTCAGCTTCCTCGGCACGAAGAAGTACGACTCCGTGGAGGCCGTCGCCGGTCCCCGCACCCACCTCACCGAGCCCGGCAAGCGCGAGGGCACGGGCAAGGAGTGCGTCGTGCAGCCGCCGCTGGAGGGCTTCGACATCTCGGTGGACCGGGTGTTCAAGAAGGACGGCGCCGAGGTCAAGCGCGAGACCTTCAAGACCCACTACACCCCGCGCGACGAGGTGACCTGCACGTGACCTGCCGCTGACCGCCGGGGGACGCGGACCGGACGCCCGGACGACGTCCCCGCCGGCGGCGCCGGGCGGGCCGGACCCACGGTCCCGGAAGGGTGTCTTCCCGTTCGGCCGGGGCATCACTTCGGAGCGCGGCCCGTCAGCCCCGTCCGACGGTGCCCGCCCCGCCCGACCCGTCGGAGGCAGGCCTTGGCACAGCGCAGCGACCCCTTCGAGCGGCTCCTCGACGACGCCGTCCGCGCAGGTGTCATCCCCGGCGCGGCCTGGGCCGTGGGCGACGCCCGCACCACCCTGGCGCAGGGGGCCGCCGGCCTGCTGGACCCGAAACACCCCGACGAGCCCGTGCGCGACGACACGCTCTTCGACGTCGCGAGTCTGACCAAGATCCTCGCGGTCTGGGCGGTGACCGGCACCCTCGTCGACGCCGGGAAGCTGGACCCGGCCGCGCCCCTGGGCGCGTACTGGCCCGAGGCCGTGGGCCGGCCCACGGCCCCGCTCACCGCGCACGACCTCCTCACCCACACCGCGGGACTGCCGCTGCGCGCCAACCTCCGGGCGCTGTACGGCTCCGACCCGCAGGACGTCCGGGACGGCGTCCTCGCCGAACCGCTCCGGCACCGCCCCGGCGAGGCCGTCGCCTATACCGACCGGGCCGCGCTCATCCTCGGCTACCTCGCCGAACACCTCACCCGCACCCCGCTCCCCCGGCTCGCCGAGGAGCGGATCTGGACGCCGCTCGCCATGACGGAGACCCGGTACGGGCCGCTGCCCGACGCGGCCCGCGCGCGGTGCGCGCCGACGGAGTACGACGAGGAGAGCGGCACCCGGCTGAAGGGCACCGTCCACGACTTCTCGACCCGGCTCCTCGGCGGCGCCTGCGGCATCGCGGGGGTCTTCACCACCGCCGCGGACACCGGTCTGTTCCTGCGCCACGTGCTGGACCCGGCGCCGGGGGTCTTCTCGGCCGCGTGGACGGCCGCCTCGCTGCGCGTCCGCACGGGCGCGCTCGTCCCGCCGCGCGGCCTCTTCTGGCACCCGGCGCCCGGCACCGGTCCTTCGGACGACGTCTGGGCGCACTTCGGCTTCACCGGCACGGCGCTGTGGGTCTCCCCGGCGCGGGGCCGCTGGGCGGTCCTGCTCACCAACCGGCTGTACCTCACCCGCGACCCCGGTCCGCTGACCCGGGTGAGGGACGTCTTCCGGACGCTCGCGCTCTCCTGAGGTCCCGTCGTCGCGCGCCGACGGCCGGCGCGGGGCCTGCGCGCGGTCGCCGGCCGGAAACGAGGTGCTGCCGCGGGCCGGGCTCTGCGAGGCTGCACCGGCTGGACGATCTTTGACGGGTTCGACACGTACGGGGTGCTGATCGATGGGTTTCACACTGGAAGGGCCGCTCCTGGAGGGCGCGTTCGTGCGTCTGGAGCCACTGGGGCACCACCACGCCGCCGGACTCGCGGACGCGGCGGAGGAGGAGCGGGACTCGTACGACTTCACGTGGGTGCCGCGCCGGGCCGAGGTCGGGGAGTACATCGACACCCAGCTCGGCCGGGCCGCCGACGGCAGGCTCGCCCCCTACGTCCAGGTCGACGCGGAGACCGGCCGGGTGGTCGGCGCCACCTCCTTCTGGGAGCCGCGGCCCTGGCCCGACGGCGAACGGCTCTGCGCGATCGAGGTCGGCTTCACCTGGCTCGCGGCCTCCGCCCAGGGCACCGGCATCAACACCGAGGCCAAGTACCTCCTCTTCCGGCACGCCTTCGAGACCTGGGGCGTGGCCCGGCTCGACCTCAGGACGGACGCCCGCAACGCCCGCTCCCGCGCCGCGATCGCGAGCGTCGGCGCGAGCTTCGAGGGCGTCCTGCGCCGTGCGTCGCGGTCCTGGGCGCCCGGCGAGGACGGCCGTCTGCGCGACTCCGCCGTCTTCTCGGTCATCGCCGAGGAGTGGCCCGACCGGCGAGCCGCCCTGGAGCTGCGGCTCGCCGCCGTCCGTGAGCGCCGGGCGGCGGCCCTCCCCGGCCGGCCCTGACCTCCCGGGACGCGGCCGGGACGCCCCCGGCGCGGCCCGCCGGACGCGGGCGCACGGGCCGTCCCGCGGGGTCCCGCCCGCTCCGGGACGCCTGCGGCGTCGCGTGCCGCGCCTCCCTGTCGCCGGTACGTTGCGCAGGGGCGCCGACGGGCAGCGGCACCGGCGGGGGACGGCCGTTGGGCGGCTGTTGGCGATCCGTTGGAGCCCGGCGCGAGAATTCCCGGCGACGAGGACGACTCGTGACGGGGAGGAAGAGGCATGGCGACGGAACGCGGCACGCGGTGTGCGGTGGCGGGGCAGGACCCGTGGGACCTGCTGGCCCGGGAGATGCGGCAGATCAAGGAGACCTCCGAGCTCAGTTTCGCGGGCCTGGCCCGGCGCACCCACTACAGCCGTTCCTCGTGGGAACGGTTCCTCAACGGGAAGCAGCCCCCGACCCGGCTCGTGATCGAGCAGTTCGCCCACGCCGCCGGACGGGACCCCCGGCCGTTGCTCGACCAGCTGGAGCGGTGCCTGCGCCACTCCGGGCCCGGCCGTTCCTGTGCGTCGGCCGCCGCGCACGGGCCGGACGCCCCGACCGGGCCGCCCGCCCGGCTCGCCCCCGCCGACGTCCGCACCCTGGCCCTGGTCTCCGCGGCCGGGATGATCGTGGGCGGCGTCCTGACCGCGGCGGTTGCCCGGGCCGGGGGACGGCGACGGGCCGCCTAGGGGGTGTCCTGGCGAGCCCGGCATGATCGGCAGGACACCGCCCAGAGCGTGCGTCGCGGCCCCGGCGGAACCGTTCCGCCACGCCCGGCGGGGGACGTACCGATCGCACCGGGGCAGCGCGCCCGGCGGCCGGCCACGGCGCTCACCGGCCTCGGTCCGGCCGGGTCCCGGAGGCGCAGGGCGTGACGGGGACGGCGGGGCGGGGGCCCGGCGCCGCGTGCGCCATCGCCGGCAGGTCGGCGAGGCCCTGGAGGCACTCCTCGATCCGCTTCTCCAGCCGGTGCTTGCGGGCGAGCTCCAGACACGTCTCCCAGACGGCGCGCGCCTCGGCCCACTCCCCGAAGTGGTGGTGGGCCCGGGCGGTGACGACGAGGCAGTCGGCCGTGCCGCCGTGGTCGTCCATGCGGTGACGGATGGCGAGCGCCTCGGCGAGGGCGGCGAACGCCTCGTCGCGGCGCCCGAGGGCGCGCAGGACGTCCGCGCGGTTGGTCAGGGCGGTGGCCAGGAACACCCCGTGCCCGGTGCCCTCCAGCAGCTCGATGACCCTGCGGTAGTCGGCGGCCGCCTGGTCGAGTTCGCCGCGGAGCTTGCGGATGTCGGCGATCCGGCTGAGCAGCAGGGCCTCTCCGCGGGTGTTCCCGGACCGCTGGTAGAGGTCCCGGGAGAGCACGGCGTGCGCGAGCGCCCGCTCGGCGTCCTCGATCTGGATGTAGAGCGCGGAGATGTTGCCGAGGATGGACGCCTGGGCCACGACGTCGCCGCGGGCGGTGAAGAGGTCGAGGGCGATCCGCAGGTGTTCCAGGCAGGCGTCGTTGCGGAAGGCCATGCCGTGGGCGACGGCCATGCGCCGGTGCAGCCAGGCCTGTCCGAGCGTGTCGTCGTGCGCGCGGGCGACCTCCATCGCCTGGGCGAGGCAGGCGTCCCACTCCCCCGTCCACCAGTGCGTGCCGGCGTAGCCGAAGAGCCCGACGGCCAGCCGCCACGCCATGTCCGAGCGGCCGAGCTCCGCGGCCTGTCCGAGGGCGTCCCGGACGGCGGGGAGCTCCCGGACGGCCCAGCGGATCGCCTCGTGGTCGTCGGCGAAGACGGGCAGCGACAGCGGGGTGGCCGGCCGGCCGTCCAGCGGCGGCGGCGACTGCGTCTCGCGGGTGGCGGTGCGGGTCGACGCGGCGACGGCCGCGGCGTACCAGGTGATCATCCGCAGGACGGCCTCCGTCCGCTCCTCCTCGGGGTCCTCCTCGTCGCCGCGCTGCGCCGCGTACTCGCCGAGCAGGTCGTGGAGCACGTACCGGTCGGGTTCGGGATTGAGGACCAGGTGGGCGTCGGCCAGGACGTCGAGGACGGCGGCGGCCCGGGCCTCGGTGAGGTCGAAGAGCGCGGCGGCGGACTGCGGGGTGACGGGGTGCGCCGACCAGACCCGCCCGAGGGTCCGGAAGGCGCGGGCGGCCTCGCGCTCCAGCGGGCGGTCGCTGTCGCGCATGGCGACGTAGCTCATGTCGAAGGTGCGCTGCACGTCGAAGGTCCCCATGGAGAGGGTCTCCAGCCGGCCCTGGTGCGGGGTCAGCCGGCGGGCGAGCAGCGCGAGGGGCCAGTGCGGGCGGGAGGCGAGCCGGCCGCCGACGATGTGCAGGGCGAGCGGCAGCCCTCCGCAGGCGGCCATGATGTCGGCGAGCGCCTCCGGCTCGCTGCGCACCCGGTCGGCGCCGGCGAGCCGGGCGAGCAGCGCGTGCTGGTCGGCCGGCGGCAGCGGGGCGAGCGGCACGCTGACCGCGCCCGGCAGGTCGGCGAGGAGCTGCCGGCTGGTGATGAGCACGGCGCTCGGCCCGCCGGCCGGCAGGAGGGGCGCGACGTGGGCGGCGTCGCGGGCGTTGTCGAGGACCAGGAGGACCCGGCGGTCCGCCAGGGCCGCCCGGAGGAGGAGGGCCCGGTCGTCGATGTCCTCCGGCAGTGCCTCGTGCCGGACGCCCAGGTCGGACAGGAAGCGGGCGAGCAGCTCGTGGGCCGTGCGGGCCCCGTGGCCGCAGTAGCCCCGCAGGTCGGCGTAGAGGGCGCCGTCGGGGAACGCCTCGCGGACGCGGTAGGCGACGTGGACGGCGAGCGCCGTCTTGCCCACGCCGCCCATGCCGGAGATGACCACGGGCCTGACGTAGGCGGGGGCGCCGTCGGTGCCGGGACGGCGCTGGGCCGGGACCACCGGGGTCGCGCCGGCGGCGTGGGCACCGGTGCGGGTCATCCCCTCGTCCTCCGGGCCGACGCCGAGGAGGGCGGCCACGGCCGCCGCCTCGGTCGCGCGGCCGGTGAACGCGCCGCCGTCGCAGGGCAGCTGGAAGGGCGGGCGACGGGCCGGCGCGGCGGCGGGCGGGGCGGGGCGGGGATCCGGGTGGGTGCCGGGCTCGCCGGCGAGGAGTTCCCGGTGGGCCTGGGCGACGGCGGCGCCCGGTTCGGTGCCGAGCTCCTCGACGAGGCTCCGGCGCAGCCGCCGGAAGGCGGAGAACGCCTCGGCCTGGCGGCCCGACCGGTGCAGCGCCTGCATGAGCAGCCCGTGGAACTCCTCGCGCAGCGGGTGCTCGGCCGCCAGGGTGGTCAGCGGGCCGACGGCCTCGTGGTGCCGGCCGAGGCGGAGTTCGGCGTCGAAGGTCCACTCCAGGGCCTGGAGGCGGGCCTCGGCGAGCTGGTGGACGCGCAGGGCGGGCGCCTCGGTGTCGGAGAAGGGGGCCAGGTCCGCCAGCGGGGTGCCGCGCCAGAGCGGCAGGGCGAGCGCGGTCTGGCGCCGGACCTCCTCCCAGTCCTCCCGGCGGTGCGCGTCGCGGACCGCCCGGACGCGCTCCTCGAAGACGTCGCAGTCCAGCTCGCCGTCGTGGACGAGGAGCCGGTAACCGGGGGCCTCGGTGCGGAGGCGGTCCTCGGCTCCGCCGTCCGCGGCGGCGAGGACCCTGCGGAGCCGGGTGAGGTGGTTGGCGAGGGCGGCGTCGGCGCTGGCGGGCACGGAGGAGCCCCAGAGGGCCTCCTTGAGTGTGTCCCTCGCCACCGTGCGGTTGGCCCGGAGGAGCAGCGCGGCGAGGAGGACGCGGACCTTGGGGCCGGTCACCGGCCGCGGCCCGGTGCCGTCGTGGACGACCAGCGGTCCGAGCAGACCGAACTTCACCACCGTGCCCCCGCATCAGGTAGGCGGGCCGCCAGCCTGCGGCGGGTCCCGACGGGCCCCATCGTACGGTTCGGGACCCCTTGATTGATCAAACCGGCCCCGGGTTACCATATGAGCGCCGCCTAGCTCGAAAGATAATCTTGTGACTGTCAATGACGACTCGTTCACCAGTTGGAAGAACCGCGAGGAGATCGCGGAGTCGATGATCCCGATCATCGGGAAGCTGCACCGGGAGCAGGACGTCACCGTCCTGGTCCACAGCCGCTCCCTGGTGAACAAGTCGGTGGTCAGCATCCTGAAGACCCACCGCTTCGCCCGGCAGATCGACGGCGAGGAGCTCTCGGTCCTCGAGACGCTCCCCTTCCTCCAGACGCTCACGACCCTCGACCTGGGCCCGTGCCAGATCGACATCGGCGTGCTGGCCGCGGACTACAAGACCGACGACCGCGGTCTCACCGTGGCCGAGTTCACCGCCGAGGCCGTCGCCGGCGCCACCGGGGAGAACAAGATCGAGCGCCGTGACGGACGCGACGTCGTCCTCTACGGCTTCGGCCGCATCGGCCGCCTCGTCGCCCGCCTCCTCATCGAGAAGGCCGGCTCCGGCAACGGTCTGCGCCTGCGCGCGATCGTCGTCCGCGGCGGCGGCGAGCGGGCCGCCGAGGACATCGTGAAGCGCGCCTCGCTGCTGCGCCGGGACTCCATCCACGGCCAGTTCCAGGGCACGATCACCGTCGACGAGGCGAACAGCACCATCGTCGCCAACGGCAACACCATCAAGGTGATCTACGCCAACGACCCCTCCGAGGTCGACTACACGGCGTACGGCATCCAGAACGCCATCCTGATCGACAACACCGGCAAGTGGCGGGACCGCGAGGGCCTCTCCAAGCACCTGCGCCCCGGCATCGACAAGGTGGTCCTCACCGCGCCCGGCAAGGGCGACGTGCCGAACATCGTGCACGGCGTGAACCACGACACGGTCAAGCCGGACGAGCAGATCCTGTCCTGCGCCTCCTGCACCACGAACGCGATCGTCCCGCCGCTGAAGGCGATGGACGACGAGTACGGCGTGCTGCGCGGCCACGTGGAGACGGTCCACTCGTTCACGAACGACCAGAACCTCCTGGACAACTACCACAAGGCCGACCGCCGCGGCCGCTCCGCGCCGCTCAACATGGTCATCACCGAGACCGGTGCCGCCTCGGCCGTCGCCAAGGCGCTGCCGGACCTCAAGGCGCCGATCACCGGCAGCTCGATCCGCGTCCCCGTCCCGGACGTCTCGATCGCGATCCTGAGCCTGCGCCTGGGCCGCGAGACCACCCGCGAGGAGGTCCTCGAGTACCTCCGCGACGTCTCGCTGCACTCGCCGCTGAAGCGCCAGATCGACTTCACCACGGCTCCCGACGCCGTCTCGATGGACTTCGTCGGCTCGCGCCACGCGTCCATCGTCGACGCCGGCGCGACCAAGGTCGACGGCGACAACGCGATCCTCTACCTCTGGTACGACAACGAGTTCGGCTACTCGTGCCAGGTCATCCGGGTCGTCCAGCACGTCTCGGGCGTCGAGTACCCGACCTTCCCGGTCCCGGCGGTCTGATCCCCGCACGGCACCGCGCGCGGGGGGGGGGGGGGGGGCCCCGGGAGGGGGGGGGGGGGGGGTTGTGCTCCCCATTGGAGAAAACAAAGAGAAAACACGCAGCCCACACCC